>JAQBPF010000527.1 GCA_028287665.1 Deinococcus sp.
ACCATCGGCTCATCCACGATCAAGACGGGTGGATCGGGCAGCAGGGCGGCCACAATCGCCACCTTTTGCCGCATCCCGTGAGAGTAGGTTTCGATCAGTTCATTGCCGTAGTCGGTCAAGCGAAACAATTCCAGCCAGCGGTCTATTTCGGAGTCGGTGTTGGGCACTCGGTACAGCTGACCCACAAAACGCAGCAGCTCGCGGGCGGTCAGTTTGCCGTACAGATAGGGGCGGTCTGGGATGTACCCAAAGGCTTCTTTGGCCTTGACGGGGTCGGCCCACACGTCAAATCCCTGCACCCTCACTGTGCCCGACGTGGGGCGGGTCAGGCCCACCAGCGCCCGGATGGTGGTGGTTTTGCCCGCGCCGTTGCTGCCCAGCAGCCCAAACACGCCGCCCGGCTGCACACTGAAACTCAGGTTGCTGACCGCCTCATGCCGCCCGTACCGTTTGGTGTACCCACTGACTTCGATCACGGTTCAGGCTAGCGGGCGGCCTGTCACGGGAAGGTGACAGGCGAGATCGTGGAGTGTGGATGGTGGTTTGACTGTTCCCACGGTCTACGATCCACGTTCTGATGGACTACGACAGCACCTCAGCCGACTCCGCCTGCCTCACGCCTTCCGACTCCAGCCACTCCACGCGCACACCCTCTGCTTCCAGCCAGTCGGCCACATGGTAGCGGGCCAGGTGCAGGCCGTGCAGCACAGCATCGGCGGCGGCGTAAGCACGGCGGACTTCCGACTCGGAAATGAATCCGGCGGCCTGGGCGGCTTCCAACTCGTCGGCGTCCACAAGTTCAGCCGTCACGCCTTCATGCACGATCACATCGAGGTAATGGTCGCGCACTTCCCAGACCGCAGGGTTTTTTGCCTGCTGAGAAATGGTGGCAATGTCGATGTAGTAGTCGTGCTCGCGGGCCTGATGAAAATCGTAGCGGCACAGTTGCACGCCCAATGCGGGAAGCAACTGTGCCTGCCAATGCCGAATGCGCGGGTGGCGGTCAAAGTGACGCGCCACGAACAGGCCGTGAGCATGCTCCCGGTAGGCCTGCACGTGACGGATGCCCGTATTGGTGTGGTGCGCCATCGCGTCGGTATCGTGGCGCTCAGTCTTGACAGGATGTGCCGCAACAGGCGAGCAGGCAGGCAAGTGAACCGACATACAGCAGCCTACCTGACTGGGATGAGCTTAAAAACTAGAGGTCTAAATACCTGGGGGGTATGGAATGGGGGCAAGGTAGACAGGTGCGCGTCAGGGCAAGTTCAGAGCACAGGCAGGGCAGGCAGCAATTCGAAGCTGCCTGGCACGAACAAACTGCCTTCTGTGACGCCCTGTGTGCCAATAGAGGCCAAACGCGTGGCAAGCGTCTGGGACGACTCCAGACCCTGCAGATAGGCGCGGTGGGCGCGGACGACTTCACTGACCTCGGCGAGCGATTCATGAACGAACTCCAAACGGAAGTCGCGCAGGCCCGCTTCCAACCAGCCGCCCAGATGTGTGGCGGCCACCTGAGGACGGCCCTCGAAGACCGTATTGCGGCAGCCCACATCGGCCATGACCGGGTGAGCCACACCGCGTTCATCGCGCAGAGCGACCCGGTGAGTTTCGCAGGGATGCCCGCAGTTGGTGTAATCGGTGCCGTCCGACAGGAAACGGCAGAACACGCAATGCTCGGTATGAAACACGGGCAAATGCTGATAGGCGATGACCTCCAAAGAGGCGGCTCCGGCGAGGGCTGCCAGTTCGGTGACTTGGCGGGCATTCAGGTCGTGACCGGGTGTCACGCGCTGCAACCCCAAGTCCAGCAGGGCGCGGGTGGTCAGCACATTGGCGGCGTTCAGGCTGAAGTCACCGATCAGCGCGGGGCGTTGGTCTTCGGGCAACTCGGCCAGGGCTTCCTGCAACCCTTCCAACAATCCGCCGGAGCGCACCAAGAGGTCAGCCCCCAGCGACAGCAGGAACTTCTGCAGGTTCTGTTCGGTGGGCTTGAGAATGCGCGGGCTGGCGACGCGAACCGGAATGCCTGCCGCCTTCACGCGTTCCACGCTGGGCTTCAGGCCGTACAGTTCCAGATAATCCAGCGTGATGGAATCGGGGCGCTCGGCCAGTGCGGCGTCCAGCTGTTCGGGCGTGCGAACGAGGACGTGCAGGCGGGGAGAAACGGCGGGAAGTGGTGAGTGGTCAGTGGTGAGTGGGAAAGGCTGAGGCGTTGGGGCGACAGCTTGAGCTTTTCCTTCCCGGCGAAGTTGACGGAGTTGGTCGGTGGCGTCCCGGCGCAGGGCATTCAGCGAAGATACCGGCAGGAATCCAGCGCCCTGCAAGTCCACACTGAGGGCCGAGAGGTGAAACGGCGTGCCGCCCAGTTTGCCCAACTGCTCCTGCAGGCTGGCCTGATCCAGTGCCCGGTTGCGGGCGGGGGCCAGCGGCTCGGGCAGGGTGGCGGTCACGCTGCGACCTGCCTCGTCGGTCAGGGTCAGCGACACGGGCTGGCCCACCTGCCCCACGAACTGAGCCGAAATCGGGCGGGTATACACCGGATCGCTGGCGTCCAGCAGGGGTTTGACGCGGGCCACCAGACTGGGGTCGTGGGTGCGCCACACTGGGTCGCCCACGCGCACGCGGCGGCCATCCACCGCACCGCGTCCGAAGCGGAGTTCGTGGGTCTGGCCCGCACGCACCGAGGCGAGTTCGGATTCACCCAACTGGC
>JAQBPF010000528.1 GCA_028287665.1 Deinococcus sp.
ATGCACGGTGAGGCTTTCGAGGGCGCGGGGGTCGGGCTGGCCAATGTGCGGCGGATCGTGGCCCGGCACGGGGGGCATACCTGGGCCACAGGCGAAGTCGGCGGCGGGGCCACCTTTTACGTGGTGTTGCCCCTTCACAGAGTTGCTGATGCCAAGTAACAGGTGCTCCCCGTCTGGCTGCAGCTCTTCCTCGCCCGTTCCGGCTCGGGGCCGTGTAGGCTTCATCTAATGGTTTCCCTCCTTCATTCGTACGCGCAGCGCCTTCAGCTGTTTTTCAGGAACGCTGGCTGGTCGCTGTTGACCCTGCTCGTGGGCGTGCTCCTGCCGCTGGTGGGGGTCGTGACCATCGCCACCGACGTGGCTCAGAAAGACCCGTTCAGCTTCGAGAAGCCCCTGATGCTCGCCGTGCATGCTCAGGCGGCCCCACCCCTCGACAGGCTGGCCGCCTCTCTGACCGCTTTTGGAAATACACCGGGGATGTTGCCGGTCACGCTGATCCTGGCCGTCTGTTTTTACCGCCTTCGCCCCCGCCTCACCTATTTTCTGCTGGTCTGTCTGGCCGGATCGGTGCTGTTTCACGCGGTGCTCAAGGATGTGTTCGACCGCCCACGCCCCACCTTCTGGCCTCCCCTGGTGCCGGAAGCAGATTTCTCGTTTCCCAGTGGCCACGCCATGTTTGCTACGACCCTCGTTGCTGCGTTGGCCGTGATGTTGTGGCCTACCCGTTGGCGGGCGGCCACGGTGCTGCTGGGCACGGCCTACGTGCTGAGCATGATGTGGGCGCGGGTTTACAGCGGGGTGCACTACCCCACCGATGTGTTGGCCGGAGCGCTGGTGGGCCTGGCCTGGGTCATGGCCCTGAACTGGTTCCTCAAGGGCCACCGGTGGCTGAGCCCACAGCAGTGATCCCGGCACACGCGGCAGCACCGGGCACCCCCACTCTTCCCCTCACCTCTGGTCTTCCTTCTGGAGCTTTTTGTTATGACTGAACGTACTGGCTGCCCTGTCCATAGGGATCTGCCCCCCAGCAACCAGCAGAAAACAAGCCGGGAGGCCCTGCATTCTCGGCCTCCTGTGGAACGGGATGAACGGGGGATTTACCGCATCTACGGCTACGCGGAGGCCAAGGAAGTGCTGCGGAGCGAACAGGCCCGGCAGGCAGGATTTCATTACGATTCCGTCATCGGTGGCCTGGGGCTGATCAATCCACCCGTGCTGTACATGGAAGGCGATCAACACCATGACATGCGGCGGCAAACAGCGCGGTATTTCACGCCGTCAGCGGTGGCTGGCTATCAGGACCATATCGCCCAACTGGCCAACAGGCAGATTGCCCGGCTGCACCGACAGGGCGAGGCCGATCTGGATGACCTCACCCTGGAGTTGTCGGTGGGGGTGGCGGCCCAGGTATTGGGGCTGACCCACAGCCTGTTGCCCGGCATGTCGCGCCGAATTGAGCGATTTATTGCCCGCAGCGTCGAAAGTGAGCCGGGAGCGGTCCTGGAGCCACAAACCCGTTGGCGCGACCTGCAATCCAAAACCAATACGCTGGCATTTTTCATGCTGGACGTAAAACCCGCCATCCGCGCCTTGCGCAAAACGCCCGGCGACAACCTGATCTCGCACCTGATCGGGCGCGGCTACAGCGACACCGAAATCTTGACCGAGTGCTTTACCTACAGCGTGGCGGGCATGGTCACCACCCGCGAATTCATGAGCGCTGCGGCCTGGCATCTGCTGGAACACCCGGAACTCCGCTGGACCTATCTGCACGCCCCAGAAGCCGAACGGCATGATCTGCTGCGCGAGATTCTGCGCCTCGAACCCGTGGTGGGCCACCTGTACCGCCACCTCCTCGGAGAGGTGCGGATAGGCGACACCACCATTCCGGCGGGAAGCACGGTGGCGCTGCATATTTACAGCACCAATGCAGACCCTGCGGTGACCGCAGACACGGCCCAGCAGGTCTGTCCGGCCCGGCCCTTGCCCCGCGGGGTCCAGCCACAGCTTCTCGCTTTTGGAGAGGGGCATCACCGCTGTCCTGGGGCGTATCTGGCCATCCGCGAGAGCGATGTTTTTTTGAGAAGGCTGCTGATGCTGAGCGATCTGCGCCTGCTGAAATTGCCCTCGGTGTACTGGAACGAAACCGTCAAAGGCTATGAGGTGCGCGGCCTGAGGGTGTCTCTTCAGCCTGGGCACTGACGAAAGACAGCCTCAGTGCCTGGGGACCAATCGGAGGGTCAGTAGGCGTCGTAGGCTACGTATTCACCGAGGCGTTGCTCGGGCAGCCCCTGAGCTATGACCCGGTCCACCGTTCGGCACAGGTCCTGCGCGGCTCCGTCTACCCCGTGCTCCTGGGCCATCAGGTTGTTGTATAGAAACACCGCGCCGTGCGCCCCCTGGTCGGCCACACTGGCCACGCAGTATTCGGTCACCTCACCGTGAAAACCGCTGGCCGGTCTGGACGCGACCTTGTAGAGATTGGGGTAATGGCGGTTGAGATGCTCTTCCAGAAATTCAACCACCTGAACGGGAGTATGGGCGCACATAAGGTCATCATCCCGGCCGGAGGCCAAAGGCGTGTGAGGCCAGCCTTCATTCGGCGCTGTCCACTTCACATCCGGGCGGGAGCTGCCCCGCCTGAACCCTAAACAGCCCCGCCTCCGTCCCCTCCCCCAGGGACCACACTGGGATTCAAATGACAACCCCGTGGATTGAGGACACCCCGCTGTATTCGATCGACCCGCAGGAATTCACGGCCATCCTGTTGGGCACCGGCACTCCACGCGCCTACCCCGGCGCGGCCAAACCCGCCGTCGCTGTGGTGGTCGCTGGGCGCGTCCTGCTGTTCGATTGCGGGGCGGATACCGTGCGGCAGTTGATTGAATCGGGCCTGATGCCGCAGCGGGTGCGGGACGTGTTCTTTACCCATC
>JAQBPF010000016.1 GCA_028287665.1 Deinococcus sp.
TTGTATACCTGACGCTGCCGTACAACCTGCTGATCTATGGCCTGAACGACCTTGCAGACGCCGCCGACGACGCTCTGAATCCGCGCAAAGGGGGCTGGCAGGGCGCACGGCTCCAGGCAACCGAGCGCGGCCCGCTGCTGCTGTGGATCGCGGCGCTGAATGTGCCGTTTTTGCTGGTGCTGGCGTGGCTGTTGCCGCCTGCCGCATCGTTGGTCTTGGCGCTGTCGGCGGGTTTGTTTGCGGCCTACTCGGTGCCGCCGCTGCGCTTCAAGGGCCGCCCCGTGCTCGACGGCCTGAGCAACGTGGCCTACGCCCTCCCACTGATCTTGCCTGCGCTGGTGCTGGGCGTGCCTGTGCCGCTGCTGCCGCTGCTGGCCCTGATGGCCTATTCGGTGGGCAAGCACGCCTTCGACGCTGCCCAGGACATTCCTGCTGACCGGGAAGGCGGCACTCGCACCGTAGCGACCACGCTGGGCGCGGGAGGCACAGCCCGCTACGCTCTGGCCTGGTTCGCGCTGGCTGGGGCGCTGCTGTGGGATGAAAGCCGTCTGGTGGCCCTGACCCTCTGGGCGGTGTGCGGCGGCATGGCTCTGGCGCTGGCCCGCACGCCCACGCCACAGCAGGCCGCCCGCCTTTACCCGCTCAGCATCGTGTCGCCCTGGGTGGTAGGTACGGTGGCGGGCGTGCAGTTGGTGTACCTGCTGGCGCGGCAGGGGTGAGGGGTTTACCGGGATTGGGCGGGAGGCCATGAGCTATGAAACTCCTGCTGACCGACGCTTTACCTCTGACACGGGCATCATCGGCGGCGG
Source organism: Deinococcus sp. (assembly GCA_028287665.1). GTDB lineage: Bacteria > Deinococcota > Deinococci > Deinococcales > Deinococcaceae > Deinococcus. The sequence goes on from JAQBPF010000016.1 coordinate 810, forward strand.
CTTGGCGGGCCTGACCCTCGCGGCGTTGCTGGCTCAGCGGGGGCACAGCGTCACCGTGTACGAATCAGACCGCTTGGGCGGAAAGCTGCGGCGCAAAGAGGTTGGTGGTCTGAGTTTCGATACCGGCCCCAGCCTGTTTACTTTTCCCCGCGTATGGCGCAGCTTTCTGGCCCGCCTCGGTGAAGATTCAGACCCGCTGGACTTGCGTCCGCTGCCGGGTGGGTTGGGTCTTCATCACACGCCGTTTGGAGCAGTGCCCCTGCCAGTGCCGCCCGGTCATCCTCTGCATGCCGACTGGCTGCGGGTGTGCGCGGCGGCGGCTCCGGTTGCGCCGCATCTGGAAACCCTGCTGACTACGCCGCCCCGCCTCACCTCTGCGGCCTTTCTGCGGGCCAGTGCAGCCCTGGCCCGTGCTACCGCGCCGCACCTCACGGCAGAGGGCTGGATTCGGGCGCGGCGGGTGCATCCGGCTTTGGCCCACGCCCTGCAAACCCACGCCCTGAATGCGGGCCTGTCGCCTGCCGACGCGCCTGCTCTGTACGCCCTGCTTCCAGCCCTGATCGCGGGCCATGTCTGCCGTCCGGCGGGAGGAATGGGCGTGCTGCTGGACAGCTTGCACGGCTTCTGCACGGCGCGGGGCGTGCAATTCCGGGGCGGCGTGCGGCGGCTGGACGCGGCGTCTGGGAGTCTGCTGTTGGACGGGGGAGAGGTGGCCCAGCACGATGTGTTGGTCAGCGCCGTTGACCCGGCAAGGCTCGCGGCGTTGCGGGGTTTGCCCGTGCATTCGCCCCTGCCCCGGCGCACGGTCAGCGGCGTGGCCGTGTATGCCGCGTTCTCTCACCCCGTCGCTATGCCTGCCACCAGCATCCTGCCGCCCAGCAACTTTGCGGCCTTCCGCGCCGCCATGCGTGCCGGGGCATTGCCGCCCGATACACTGGCCCTCGTTCAAGCCGATGGGCCGCGCTTGGCCGTGTTGCTGACTGCCCCGGCCACCGCCCGCCCACTCACGCCCGATCATCCTTGGGTGGAGGCGCAACTGGCGCGGGTAGAACAGGTCTTGGAGGTGCCGGGGCTGCTGGCTTCGGCGTCGGCTATTCAGGCACTTGATCCCGCCCACTACGCACAGGGCGGTCATCCCGGCGGGGCCATCTACGGACTCGGATACCCTGTCTGGCGCGGCGGCCCACTGCATCCCCAGCCGTATCGCCTGATGCCGCGGCTGTGGCAGGTGGGCACGGGCGTGCATCCCGGCGGCGGCATTCCAGCCATCTTGGGCGGGGCGCTCATTGTGGACGAGTTACTGGCAGATTCATGATTTGACAAGAAAAAACCCGCCGCAGGGCAGGTTTGGGAAAGGCATTCGGGTGTGGGTTCAGGTGGGGCCTTGGATATTCGGGCCGACGTAGCCCGCCTCGCGCCTAGAATCGTCGTTGTCGTCCATCGCCCGGTTCAGGCGGGCTTGTTGGCGGGCAAAGTAGGCCATAACGCCCAAAAACAGCAGCAGAAACAGCAGTCCCATAGCAGTCGCCTCCCTGCCCGCAGCGTAGCAGGCAAAGAGGCGGGGAATGTCAGGCGGGGGTTACTGTCCGGTGATGGCCTTCAGTGGGTTCACCAGTCCGGAGCCGAAGTTGTTGTCCTTGCCTGCCGTGCCCAGATCGGTGGCCGTGGTGGTGAGCAGGCTCAGCAGTCCGGCGTTGGTCAGGTTGGGTTTGGCGGCCCAGACCACGGCAGCAGCGGCGCTGACATGCGGTGTAGCCATGCTGGTGCCGTCGAAGTAGGCGTAATCTGCGCTCGTCACGCTCAGCGTCGCGGTAGGTGAGCCAGCGGCCAGCAACGCCTCACCGTCGGCCTGCGTGATGCCCACCACCGGAATGGTGTAGGCGTTGGTCAGGCCGATGCCGGGTGCGCCCAGCGCGTTGTTGTAGATCAGGACGCCCGTCGCGCCGCTGCGTTTGGCGTTGGCGGTCTTTTCCTCGAAGGTGCAGGTGCCGCGCTTGATCAGGGCAATTTTGCCGCTGAGGGCCGCGTTGCTTGCGGTGGTGCCGCAAAATTCGTTGTTGGTGCCGCCTGCGACGGCCACCGTTCCCGTCACCGTTCCCTTGCCGCTCAGGTCAGCGCTGGTCACCTCGGCAAAGCTGCGGCCTAGGGCAGTCACGCTGGCGGCGGTGCCCTTGCCCAGCGGCACGGTGCTCAGCACACTGACGCCGGGGCCCACCAGATCGACCTGCGTGCCGAAGTTGCTGAAGCTGGCCTTGGCATTGTCGGCGTCGATGGCGCCCACACCCACGACGTTGTTGTAGGCCGCAGGGTAAGACACGGCCGCGCCGTCGTTGCCCGTGGCGGCCACGATCAGTACGCCCTTGTTGTAGGCGGCGGTGTAGGCCCGCTGCTCGGTCTGGCTGGCGCGGCCTCCGCCCAGAGACAGGCTGACCACGACTTTACTTTCCGTGCCGCCCTGCGAGGTCAGTTTGGAGGCGCACC
>JAQBPF010000072.1 GCA_028287665.1 Deinococcus sp.
CCGTCCAGGCGGGCCTGAATCTCGCGGAAGCGGTTGTCGCTGATGCGCTCGCGGCCCTCTTCTTCTTCCTTCCAGAACTGCGCTCCGCCTGCGCCGCAACAAAACGAGTTGTCGCGGCTGCGTTCCAGTTCCAGCACCTCGCCCGCCATCTGAGAAATCAGGCTGCGGGGCGCGTCGTACACGCCGTTGTGGCGGCCCAGGTAGCAGGGATCGTGGTAGGTCACGTTCTGATCCAGTTGCGCCAGCGGCAGTTTGCCAGCCGCCACCAACGTTTCCAGGTATTCGGTGTGGTGAACCGTGCGGTAGTCGCCGCCCAACTGTTTGTACTCGTGCCCGATGGCGTTCATGCAGTGCGGGCAGGTGGCGACGATCAGCTTGGGGCGCACACTGTTCAGCGTTTCCACGTTCTCGGCGGCCAGCGTCTGATATAAAAATTCGTTCCCGGCGCGGCGGGCACTGTCTCCGGTGCAGGCCTCTTTCTTGCCCAATACGGCGTAATTGATGCCCGCTTTGTCCAGCAGCTGCACAAAGCTGCGGGCCACCTTCTGGGCACCAGGGTCATAGCTGGCCGCGCAGCCCACCCAGTAAATCACGTCTGGCTCGGGGTTCTCATCAATCGTGGGAACCTTCAGTCCCTCGGCCCACTCCATACGCTTGTCGCGGGAAATACCCCAGGGATTGCTGGTGCGCTCCATGCCCCGGAAGGCGGTTTGCAGTTGCGGCGGGAATTCTCCAGCCACCATGACCTGATGACGGCGAATATCGATGATGTCCAGCATCTGCTCGTCCTGCACGGGGCACACCTGCATGCACGCGCCGCAGGTGGTACAGGCCCACACGCTTTCCTCGTTGATGGCGAATTCCAGCAGCGGATGCGCGGTGCTTGCGCCCGACTCGAAGGATGTGGGCCGAAGCGTAAACGGGCTGGGATGCGGTGCGTCCGCCGGAGCCGCCAAGCCCTGCGCCGCAATGCCCAACGTGGTCGGCCCACCTGCCAGCACGCTGTTCTGACTCTGCACACGTGGCCCACCCGTCAGCACATTCAATTCCATGCGCTTGTTGATTTCCAGCGCGGCGGGACTCAGCGCCTTGCCGGTGGCATTGGCGGGGCACACATCCTGACAGCGGTTGCACTGAATACAGGCGTAGGCATCCAGCAGGCGCGGCCATTCCAGGTCTTCCAGTTTCTCCGCGCCCAGCCGGGGTTCGTCGGCTTCCATCGCCGCTTCCAGGCCCTTCATGGGGGGCAGCACACCACTTTTCGCCTCACGCTTCAGGGCGTAGTTCAGGGGGGCCATAAAAATATGGATGTGCTTGGTATACGGGAAATAGGCGAGGAAGGCCAGCACACTGCCGAGTGCGCCCCAGTAGCCGAAAATGCGCCAGCCTTCCAGCGCCGATTCCGACAAACCGCCGAACAGAACGCGGCCTAAGCCGGAAGCGAAGGGTTGAAAGGAATCATAGTTTTCTTGCACCATCTTGGCGGCCTGCCCCAGAGCGCGGCTGCCCACATGGAAGAAAATAAAAGCAGAAACGAACAGACTGTCGCGCAGGATGTAGTTCTGCTTGAGCAGCGGGTGCAGCAGCGTTTTCTCGGTGAAGCGGAAGTCACGTTTGCTGGGCGTATACAGGCGGCGAATCACCAGACTGACCACGCCAAACAGCACCAGAAAGCTGAGAATGTCGGCCAGCAGGTTGTACACGGCCCCCAAAGGATTGTTCGACAGGATATTGAAGTGCAGGTAGCCTTCCAGGCCATCGACCACGTTGACGAGTAAATAAAACACGAAGCCGTAGAAGATAAAGCTGTGCAGCACGCTGATGACGGTGCGGCGGCGAAAGGTGCGCTCCTGCGTCAGCGAGGTTCGGAGGGCGTAGGCGACGCGCTGGCCCAGCCGATCAAAGCGGGCCTCGTTGGAGGGCGCACCCCGGCGAACGCGCAGATAGAGGCGGTAAAAGCCCCACACGCCGTAGCTTCCGGCAATCAGGGCAAACAGAAAAAACAGGATTTTATGGATGTCGGGCAGCACAGGCAGAGCCTCCGGGCAGGGAGAGACGGACAAGGAACGAGGCGGGGAAAGGAATATTGAACTGAGTCAAAGTATAACGGGGTCGGCAGCCCAGTATTCTGTTTGGCCATGGTGGGCCGGAAGTGCGTGCTGCACGGAGAAGAGAGACCGCCAGCATACGCCTCTGCCCTGGCCCCAATGGTTCACCGGGTTGCGGTGGCCCGCTGACCATCCGGCAAGAATTCGCCCCACGCGCTACGCTCAAGCTCTGCGGCGTGTTGGTGGCCGCGCCCCTACCGTGAGCTTTTCCCACACCCGACAACCCACACTTCACTGCACACTGCCCACAACCAAAATAGAAGGAGAACTGCCTTGAGCCTCACCCCCACCGAACTCCAAACGTACCTCGCGGCCCTGACTCGCGGCCAACTGAAACTCGCCACCATGATCTGGGGGCCGCCCGGCGTGGGCAAAAGCAGCGTGGTAGCGCAGGTGGCGCGGGCGCACAACCTCGATTTTGTGGACGTGCGGCTGTCTCAATTGGCCCCCACCGACCTTCGCGGCTTGCCCGTCCCGCAGGCCGACCCGGAGGGCAACGGAGGAATCAGCCGCTGGTTTCCGCCCGAATTCCTGCCGCGTGGCGGGCACGGCATCCTGTTTCTGGATGAAGTGAATATGGCCCCGCCGACCATGCAGGGTATGGCGCAACAACTGATTCTGGACAGGCGCGTGGGCAGCTACGAATTGCCTGACGGCTGGTTCGTGTGGGCGGCGGGCAACCGCAAAGAAGACCGCGCCAGCGTGTTCGACATGCCCGCGCCGCTTGCCAACCGTTTCCTTCATCTCACCGTGCGGCCTGATTTTGATGCGTGGCGGGCCTACGCTCTGGGCCGCAGCCTGCATGAGCATGTGATTGCCTTCCTAACCTTCCGGCCCGAACTGCTGCACCGCCTCGACCCCCAGCAACCCGCCTGGCCCAGCCCGCGTTCCTGGGAAATGGCCGCGCAACTTCACCGCGCCGGGCTGGACGTGTCGCCCGCCATTGGTGAGGCCGCCGGAGCCGAATTCAGCGCTTTCGTGCGGCTGTTCGAGCAGTTGCCTGACCTGGGCACGGTGCTCAGCGGGCAGGGCGGCGGCCTGAAGCTGCCTGATGAACCCAGCGTGCGCTACGCCGCCGTGGTGGGGTTGGCG
>JAQBPF010000073.1 GCA_028287665.1 Deinococcus sp.
GCAATCCGCCCTACCTGCCCGACGCCGACCAGCACAGCGCCGACCCGGAAGTGCGCCACGATCCCGACTTGGCCCTGTACGCCGGAGCCGATGGCCTGAGCGTGGCGCGGCCCCTCTTGGTGCAGGCGCGGGCAGCACTTGTGGCAGGCGGCGTTGTGCTGCTGGAACTCGACCCCCGCAACGCGCCCACGCTGGCCGCCGAAGCCAGAGACCTGGGCGCGGTGGCGGAGGTGTTGCCCGATCTGGCAGGCCGTGAACGCTTTGTGCGGGCCAGTTGGCCGTTGAGTCCGTCAGGCTTCTGACCTTCAGTTTCACTCCAGCCCCGTCCAGCCCGCATGAACAACCCCGCCCCGGCCCCAGCTGAGGGTGTTAAGGTGGTGTACGGCAGTGCGCGTGCTTACGGCGCGTTCTCTGTACACATCCGCTGCCTCAGGCAGTTCTTCCAGTTGCGTCCCGCGAGACGCCCCAGCCTGACGCACGGGCTGGTGAGGCCGTCCGGGAGACGGTGATGGGGGTTCCACACATGTTCAGCACTGCAACCTTAGGGCGCTACCCCGGTCAGACCTGGGGAGACGCCCGTTCTACTTTGATGCCCCGGTGCTTAGCCGCCAAACCAACTGCCGCCAAAGAAGCTGCCACCAAACAATCAGGAGCGACTCTATGACCCAGCCTGCCCACTTTCAGCCCCACCCCGACCTCGGTGAACTGCGCTACGAAGGCAAGGCCAAGCGCGTGTACGCCACCCCTGATCCCGCCGTGTATATCGTGGAATACAAGGACGACGCCACCGCCTTCAACGGCGTGAAGAAGGCCCAGATTGGCGGTAAGGGAGCCATCAACAACGCGATCACGGCGGCCATTTATCCGCAGTTAGAAGCAGCGGGGATTCCCACGCACTTCATAGAAAAGCTGAGCGAGCGCGAGCAGCGGGTAAAAGCCGTGGAGATCGTGCCTGTAGAAGTGATCGTGCGGAACGTGGCGGCGGGCAGCTTTTCCAAGCGGCTGAACATTGAGGAAGGCACGCCCCTGCCCCGGCCCGTGGTGGAGTACTGCTACAAATCCGACGCGCTGGGCGATCCACTCATCAACACCGATACGGCCATCAGCCTCGGCTGGGCCACGGAAACCGAGCTGGCCCGCATTCGTGAACTGGCCCTGCAGGTGCGCGAGTTCCTGACGCCTTTTTTCCTGGCACGCGGCATCAAATTGATCGACTTCAAGCTGGAATTTGGCAAGCTGGCAGATGGTTCAATCGTGCTGGCCGATGAAATCAGCCCTGACACCTGCCGCTTCTGGGACGCCGAAACGAACGAGAAGATGGACAAAGACCGCTTCCGGCGCGATCTGGGCGGTGTGGAAGATGCCTATGCCGAAATGCTGTCTCGCGTTAGGCAGGAAGTCTAAAGGACTAAGAGTCAAGGGTCTAAGGTGCTGGGCCGAAACGTCGCTCACCTTGCCTCTTTTCTCTGACCAACACCCACCCACGACCTTCTTTTGCCCTTTTTAGACCCTTCGACCCTCAGACCTTTCAGGAGCCACCATGTCCCCCGAACCCACCAACACCCACCAAGCCACAGTGTTTCAAGCCAAAGTGTTCGTCACCCTCAAGCCTTCTATTCTCGATCCGCAGGGACGCACCGTCGAACGGGCCCTGGCTCATCTGGGGCAGCAGGCCAGTGGCGTGCGCGTGGGTAAACTGATCGAACTGCAACTGGAAGGCGAGCGCGGCGAGGTGGAGACCCGCCTGCAAGACATGGCCGTGAACGTGCTGAGCAACCCCGTGATGGAGGACGTGCGCTGGGAGCTGGAAGAAGCCCCGGTGCAGGGGGTGGCGCAGGCGGTGGCGGGCGCGTGAACGTTGCCGTCATCCAGTTTCCCGGCTCCAACTGCGACGGCGACGCCCTGCACGCGGCCCGCCTGACCCTTGACCCGGACGCCCAGTTCGTGTGGCACACCGACGACGGGCTGCCCAGCGGCACAGATCTGGTCTTTTTGCCCGGAGGATTCTCTTATGGCGACCACCTGAGAAGCGGCGCAGTGGCGGCCCGCAGCCCGATCATGAACGCGGTCAAGGCCCACGCCGAACGCGGCGGCTACGTGCTGGGCGTCTGCAACGGCTTTCAGGTGCTGACTGAATCGGGCCTGTTGCCGGGGGCACTCAGCCGCAACACCGACCTGCATTTTCTGTGCCGCCCGGTACATCTGCGCGTCGAAACTGCCGACACCGCCTTTACCGGTGCATATACCGCAGGCCAGATCATCGAAATTCCGATTGCCCACGGTGAGGGCAACTACTACGCCGATCCCGAAACCGTGGCGCGGCTGGAAGGCGATGGGCGCGTGGTGTTCCGGTACGTAGACAACCCCAACGGTTCTCTGAACGACATTGCCGGAATTCTGAGCGAACGGGGCAACGTACTGGGCATGATGCCGCACCCCGAACGCGCCGTGGAAGCCCTGCTGGGCAACGAAGACGGGCGCGGGCTGTTCGAGTCGCTGAAGGGAGTTTTGGTCAAATGACGGGTTTGCAATCCCCCTCTCTACAACACTTTCTGGCCGAGCAGTACACCGCCGAAATCGCGGCCTTCCGCGCCGTGCTGGACGCCGTGCCCGCTGATGCTTTTGCTGCCGCTGGCCTGGGCCACAGCCCCGCCTGGCACGCCCTGCACATCGCGGAATGGGTGCGCCTGACCGTGTTGCAAGACCGCACGCCGAATTATCATTTTCTGGGCTGGGAAGACAAGCCCTGGGTTGCGCCGATGGGCACCGAAGCCGCGCCACTGGCCGAAACCGCAGACAAGGCCGACATTCTGGCCCACTTGGACGACACAGGTGCAAAAGCCGTGGCGTATCTGACCGCCGCAAGTGACGCCGAGATGCAGGGCATGACCTTTTCCCCCAGCGCCCCCACCGGAGAGCGCCCCCGCCTCGCCGCCCTCGGGCTGCATGTGCGGCACATCGCGTACCACCGAGGGCAAGTGGCCCTCAGCCGCAAGGAGCAAGCATGACCGCAAGCGTTCCCTCTCTGCGCGACCGCGCCGCCACGTTTGGCCTCAGCGAAAGCGAATACGACCTCTTGGTAGACGGCATTGGCCGCGAGCCGAATGCCCTCGAAGCTGCCATCGTGGGCGCGATGTGGTCTGAACACTGCGGTTACAAAAACTCCCGGCCCCTGTTCAGCGCTTTCCCCACCACCGGGCTGCAGGTGCTGCAAGGCCCCGGCGAGAATGCGGGCGTGGTGGACATTGGCGACGGCTGGGGCGTGGCGTTCAAAATGGAATCCCATAACCACCCCAGCGCTGTGGAACCCGTGCAGGGCGCGGCGACGGGCGTGGGCGGCATCCTGCGCGACATCTTTGCGATGGGCGCTCGGCCCTTTGCGGTGCTGGACAGCCTGCGCTTCGGCGACCCCGACAGCCCCCGCACCCGCTTCTTGGTCAACGGTGTGGTGGACGGCATTGCCCATTACGGCAACGCGATTGGCGTGCCCACCGTGGGCGGCGAGGTCACGTTTCACCCTAGCTATCAGGAAAACCCGCTGGTGAACGTGATGGCCCTCGGCCTGCTCCGCCACGAGGATTTGGCGAAAGGCACGATGGGCGAGGTGGGCAACCGGATCGTGTACGTGGGCAGCAAAACCGGGCGCGACGGGCTGGGCGGCGCGGTGTTCGCCTCTGCCGACCTCAGTGACGCTTCTCAGGCTGACCGTCCCGCCGTGCAGGTAGGCGACCCCTTCATGGAAAAACTGCTGCTGGAAGCCACGCTGGACGTCATCAATGCGGGCGTGGTGGCAGGCGTGCAGGACATGGGTGCGGCGGGCTTGGTGTCCAGCACCTGCGAAATGGCCTACCGCGCCGGACTGGGCATCACCATGGATTTAGACCGGGTACCCACCCGCGAATCGGGCATGGTGCCGATGGAACTGTGCCTCAGCGAGTCTCAGGAGCGCATGATTCTGGTGCCAGTGCCGGGACGTGAAGACGAGATGCACGCCCTGCTGGACAAGTGGGAACTGGACGTGATCGACATCGGGCAAGTGGAAGCCCATGACCGCTACCGCCTGACCTGGCGCGGCGAGGTGGTGTGCGACCTGCCCGTCGCCCTGCTGAACGAAGCCCCGAAATACACCCGCGAGGGCGTGGAATCCGAAGACATCCGGGCCGCCCGCGAGCGCGACCTGACGGGCCTGCCCGTGCCTGCCGACCTCGGAAGCGTGCTGCTGCAACTGCTGGCGCATCCGACCATTGCCAGCAAACGCCCTATTTACGAGCGGTTCGACCATCAGGTGATGACCAACACCGTCGTCGTGCCCGGAGCCGCCGACGCCGCTGTACTGCGCGTGAAGGGATCGAATAAGGGTGTGGCCGCGACTTCGGATTGCAACCCGCGTTTTGTGCAACTTGACCCTTACACCGGGGCCGCCGCCGCTGTGGCCGAAGCCGCCCGCAACCTCGCCTGCGTGGGCGCGACGCCGCTTGCCATTACCGACAACCTGAACTTTGGCAACCCGCACCGCCCGGAGGTGTACTACCAGCTTCAGCAGGCGGTGCAGGGCATTGCCGACGCCTGCCGCGCCCTGAATACCCCGGTCACGGGCGGCAACGTGAGTCTGTACAACCAGTACGTAGACCAGACCACAGGCCGCACGGTGGCGATTCACCCCACCCCCACGATTGGCATGGTGGGCGTGCTGCCCGACGTGAAGGTACGGGCCACGCTGAACCTCAAGGCGGCAGGCCAGACGTTGTACCTACTTGGTGAGGTCGGAAATTCCATCGGCGCGAGCCAGTACCTCGAAACCGTGCATGGGCTGGAAGCAGGGCGCGTGCCTGCCCTAGACCTTGACCTGGAATCCCGCGTGATCGCCGGAACGTTGGCCCTGATTCGCACACACCTGACCGACACCGCCCACGACTGCGCCG
>JAQBPF010000187.1 GCA_028287665.1 Deinococcus sp.
AGTGCCGATCAACGCGCCATCTCGCATCTTACCCAGCTTCTGGATGGGCTTCTTGATCCATTTTTTGCTGTTGACAGAGAGTGGCGCTTCACCTTTGTGAACCAGCATGCGGCTGCTTTTATGGGCCGCCAGGTGCATGAGCTGTACGGACGGGTGCTGTGGGAGGTTGTTCCAGCAGCGCTGGGAAGCGAGTTGAGCGCCGAATACCGCCAGGTGATGACGGGCCGCGAGGTGCGGCAGTTCGAGCTTGATGCCGCCGCCCTGGGCCTGTGGCTGGAACTGCGGGCCTTTCCTCACGCCGACGGGATCGCCGTGCACTTCCGCGACGTGACGGCCCGCAAACTCGGCGCCCAGCGGCGCGAGCAACTCCTTGATGTGACCCGCGCCCTGTCGACGGCAGTGACCGAAGACGAGGTGATGGACGCCGCCCTCGGGACCGGGTTGCAGGCGCTGGGAGCCTATGCGGGCTCCGTGTTGCGGTTCACTCCGGAAGCGGAGCAGCTTACCGTGCTGCGGAGCGCCGGGTACGAGGCTCAGGTGATCCAGTCCTGGATCACCATTCCGCTGGACACGCCCATTCCCGTGACCGACGCTCTGCGTACAGGCCAGGCCCTGTTTCTTCAGGAGGCTGAGTTGCTGGCGCGGTATCCCGTTTTGCATGATCTGAAGGCCAGCCGCACGCACGCTATTGCGGTCCTGCCCCTCCACGCCCACAACCGGACCATCGGGGCGCTCACGCTCAGCTTCGATTCGGACCGCACCTGGGAACTGGGCGAGCGCGACTTTATGGCGAGTCTGTCAGCACAGCTGGCGCTGGCACTCGAGCGCAGCCGGCTGTACGGGGTCGAGCGCCAACGTGCCGAGCAACTGGCTTTTCTGGCGCAGGCCAGCGAACTGCTCGCGGGCTCGCGGCGTCCAGCAGAGGTGCTGGAGCAGTTGGCCTCTCTGGCAGTGCTGAATCTGGCCGACTGGTGCTCGGTCCGGGTGCCCACCGAAGACGGCGAGCTGAGACAGGCCGCTCTGGCGCACAGGGACCGCAGCAGCACCGAGAGCGTCGGCGAGTACGACGCGAGCCTGACCACCCGCGTAGAGGATGAGCGCGGAGCGGGTCAGGTGTTCCGCACGCAGCAGCCGCTCCTGATTCCGTCTCTGACCGATGAGGTGTTGGCGGCCCATGTTCAGGGGGTGCAGCTTGAAGCGTTCCGCAACGCTCAGGTCCGCTCGGTGATCGTTGTGCCACTCGTGGCCAGCGGTGAATCTCTGGGGGTGTTGAGTCTGGTGTCGGGCACTCCAGGCCGATACGGTCCGGGCGACCTGGCCTTTGCCCAGGAATTTGCGCGCCGGGCGGCCAGTGCCCTCGAGAACGCCCGCCTGACCGATGCCCTCAGGCAAGAGCAAACTCGGCTCTCGGCCGTGCTCGATCAGTTGCCCGTGGCCGTGTGGCTCGCCGAACTGCCTTCGGGGCGCATGATTGCTGGCAACCGCGCCGTTACGGATGTGCTGCACCTGCCGTCTCTGCTGCCCGGCAGCCTTCAGGAGTACAGCGCCTTTGTGGGTCACCATCCCGGCGGGCGGCGCTACGAAAACCATGAGTGGCCCCTGGCCCGCACGATCACGGCGCTGGAGGTGGTGCAAGACGAAATGGTCGAGACCCAGTGTCAGGACGGCTCACACGCTTTCATCAGTCTCAGCAGCGCCCCGGTGCTGACCGAAACAGGTCAGCCGTTTCTGGCCGTGGCCACAGGCGTGGATGTCACCGCCCGCGTGCTGGCCGAGCGCGAGGCCAGGGAACTCAGCACCCAGTTGGAAGGACGGGTCCGGGAGCGAACGGCCCAGCTCGAGGCCCTGAACACCGACCTCAACGCCTTCAGCTACTCGGTGTCCCACGATCTGCGGGCGCCCCTGCGGCACATCGTGGGCTTTATCGGTCTGCTGCGCCGTTCGCTGGGTGAAGTGGGTCCGGTCCCGGCCCGCTACCTGGGCGTCATCGAGCAGGCCGCAGTCCGGATGGGCACGCTGATCGATGAGCTGCTGGCCCTCGCCAAAAGCTCACAGCAACCGCTGACCAAGTCCCATGTCGAGCTGGAAACGCTGGTGCAGGGGGTCCAGGCTGATCTGGAATCCGAACTGGCGGGCCGCCGGATCGAATGGCGGTTGGCCGATCTGCCGGGCGTGCAGGCCGACCCAGGGCTGCTGCGCCAGGTGTTCGCCAATCTGCTGGGCAACGCCGTGAAATACACCCGGCCCCGCGAGCAGGCCGTGATTGAGGTCTGGGCAGAAACGCGGGCAGGCGACCACATCCTTCATGTCAGGGACAATGGCGCGGGCTTTGACCCGCAATACGCGAACCGGCTGTTCGAGGTGTTCCAGCGCCTTCACCGGGCGGAAGATTTCGAGGGCAATGGGGTTGGACTTGCCAACGTCAAGCGGATCGTGACGCGGCACGGGGGGCAGGTCTGGGCTGAGGGCAGGCCCGACGGGGGCGCGACCTTCTCATTCAGCCTGCCTGCCGCAGAACCCCACTGAGCTCTGGACCTTCACAGGACGAGTTCAGCCTTCAGAATGCGGGCGCGGGCTGCCGGGCTGTTGTCCAGGAGCTCTCCTGCGCTCCAGCCTGTTTGGAGCCCCGGCGTGAGGGCGGCCCGCTTTCACGATTTCGGCGGTCCTGAGGTTCTGAGGGTCGACGAGGTGGACTGGCCCTCTCCTCAGGGCAATGAAGTCTTGATCCGCGTGCACGCTTCCAGCATCA
>JAQBPF010000022.1 GCA_028287665.1 Deinococcus sp.
CTGAGCCTGCTGATGTGGGCGGCCAGTATCGCGGGCGGAATTTCGGGCGTGGCCGCAGGACAGACCGCGCCGCAGACCGCCCGTCCGGTGGCGGTTGGGGGCGTGCTGCAAAGTGCCGCCCTGGAAACACGGGTGCTGGCTGGCGGCGAGAGTATCGCTGTGTGGACGCTGCCCCGTGTGGGCGTCAGCGTCCGCAACGATCCGCGTGACCTGCGCCTGCTGTACGGCAACCGGGAACTGCGTTACACCCCTGCTGGACCGGGCACCCCCGGCGCCACAGGCTGGACCAGCGTGGGCTTCACATTGACCACCAGACTGGCCGCCCCCGAAAGCGTGAATGGCAGTCTGTATATCCCGTTGCAGGCGCTGCGGGTCTTGGGCGTGCGCCTGCTGTCAGACGCGCCCGATGTGTTGGATTTTGCTGCGCCCGCCGTGGTTCCCAGCACCACGCTGCCGCCCTCGCCTGGTGCGGCCCCGGCCAGTCCGTTGCCCGGTACGCCCACTGCTCCGCCCAGTGCAGGGCTGCCTTCTCCCACGCCAACCGCCCCCGTGCCGCGGGTCGAACTTCAGCCCACCTCCGCGCCGCTCAGTCCAGTTCAGCCGCCTGCCCTCCAGGTCTTGCCTGTCAATCCGGCTCAGCCGCCCCTGGCGCACCTCGACACCGTGCGGGTCAGCCGGACCCTGCACCGTAGCGTGGAAGTACAGCGCGTGGTGCTGGAACTCAGCGCACCAGCCGCCTATACCCTGCTGCGCGACAAGGCGGGCCTCAGCGTCACCCTGCCCCGTGTCAGCGCCACGCCCAGCACCCAGGCCCTGCCCTCGGGCGACCAGCTGAGTATCGAGCCCGGAGAAACCACCACTACGGTCCGCCTGAACACCGGGGGCGGCACCAGCACGCTCTTTACACTCGACAACCCTGACCGCGTGGTGATCGACACCACCACCCAACTCGACACCAAAGTGCCGCCACCACTGGACCCAGAAGCGCTGCCCACGGGTGTCACCTACCGCCAGAAAGGTCTGCTTCACCTGCTGAGTTTCGACGCGGGCCTGTACCAGCCGCGCGTGGTCAGTGCGCCTCCGGGCCGGGCCTCCGATGTGGCGGCGCTGGTGCGTGGGGTTGGCGGTGTGGCAGGCGTCAACGGCGGCTATTTTGATCCCAGCAGCGCCCTCCCGGTCGACCTGGTGGTGGCAGGCGGCTTGATGACGGCTCCCAGCCTGGAACGCCGCGCCACCATTGGTTTTACCGCGCAGGGCGGCACGCTGTTCGGTTATCCCAAGCCGCGTTACCTCCTCAGCGGGCCGTTCGGCAACGTCACCGTCAACAGCGTCAGTTCCAAGCCCCGCCCAGACCTGCTGACCGCCTTTGTGGGCAACGGCAATACGGTGGTCGGCGCAGACCATCTGACCACGCTGTATGTGGGCCTGGGAGGAACCTCTGTGCTCCGGGCCATGACTGGGCGGGTCACCCCCACTGCCGGAACGCTGGCCCTGACCTTTGACCCGGCACGGTTTCCCCAGTTGCCCCGCACCTCTGGGCAGCCGCTGAATACCACCCTGAGCTGGCGGGCCGACGACGCGCCGTGGAACACCGCGCTGGACGCCCTGAGCGCGGGACCACTGCTGGTGCAGGGCGGTCAGGTGGCCCTAAATCCAGCCCGCGAGATGTTTGATACCGGCACGAATCTGTGGCGGGCAACCCGGCAGGTGGCCCTGGGCGTCCTGGGCGGCCAACCCACCATTGCCTACTTTGAACACGGCACCCCCGAAACGTTTGCCGCCGCCCTGGCCGCAGCAGGCGTGCGCGACGCGGTGCGGCTCGACAGCGGCAGCAGCGCAACGGCCTACCTGACAGGCGGCTACGCCAATCTGGGCGCTTACCTCAACACGGTCTGGAGCCGCCCCGTGCCCAACGCCATCGTCTTCGTGCCCCGTACCGCACCAGCATCACCCGAACTGTCGCGGCGCTAGGCCGCCTGCGCCCTCTTCCGTTCCCCACCAGCACAGCTCCCCTCTTCAGTCCAGTCTTTCACCACTGGTCACGCCTTCCTCACGCCCAGCTCTGTAGCCTGGAGGCAGGTTCGCGGCCCGGTTCTGGGACCGTAAGGGGGCAGGCACATGAAAGAAACGTTCGTGGTACTGCGGGAAGATTCGGTAGAAGACGCGACGAGAGACGTATTCGAGGGGGCTGCTGCTCAGGGCTCTGGCCTGCCTCCCTTTCCGACCCCGGCGGTGTCCGCGCCGCACCTGCGCGTGACCCGGCCCCGCATCACGGTGGAACAGCTGGACCGGCGCGACCTGTCTGATCTGGCGCACGAAAGCAATGTGCGGGCCATTGCCCCCAACGTGCCCCTGCGCCTGATTCGACCTGTGGAACGCCGAGACCTGGGGGTTGTCAGCGCCGTATCCACCGCCTGGGGCATGGCGGCGGTGGGGGCCGAGACCAGCCCCTACACAGGCGCAGGCACCGTCGTCGCCGTCCTCGACACCGGAATAGACGCCTCCCATCCCGCCTTTGCCGGGGTC
>JAQBPF010000194.1 GCA_028287665.1 Deinococcus sp.
AAGGTGGCCCCCAGAACGCCGCCGACCTGGGCAGGGGAGAGGTAAGCGCCGAAGCTGACGGGCACAGACGTGGCAGGCCGTGACAGCAGCAACATGGTTCCGGCCCGGTGGCTGGCGGGATGGCCTGTTGCCACCTCGTTTGCTCCGGTCCACTCTGCTCCCATACAACTTGCTCCCACCCAACTTGCTCCTACAGAGCCGCCGCACCAGACCACTGCGCCCGCCGCCAGCCGTTGACCATCCTCCAGCGTCACCGACCCGGCATCCCAACTCCGTGCTCGCCCCCGCACCACCCGCGCGCCCGAATCCGTCAGCAGGGCCCGCGTGAAGGCTCCGCCGTCCAGCCAGCCGCCTTCTGGAAGATGTAAAACGGCGTCCCAGCCGGGGCTGAGCGGCACAGGTGATTCGGCAGGAGCCAGCCAACGGTGAGTCAGGTCGCCGGGCAGACGTTGTTCAAATCGGGCGCGGGTGCGGGCATCCGGCACAGGCCGCAGCACTCCGGTTTTGCCGTGTGGCACGTCATGTCCAGCGGCGATCAGGGTCTGCACCAGAGCCCATGTGAGTGCCATGCCCTCCGGCGCCCCGGCATCCACCGCGCCCGATTGCCCGCGCACCGGGTTCAGCAGGGCCGCCGGGACCGTGCTGGCCGCGTGGAGGCCCGCATCAATGACCGTCACCTCTGCGCCTGCCGACGCCAGAAAATAGGCCGCCGATGCCCCGGCAATGCCTGCGCCAACGATCAGGACTTCAGTCAGTTGCCTGCTCCACCCGGCAATTTTTCTCCGACCTGAACCGCGTCGCTGAGCACGTTTTCTGGGGGCGGCAGGGGGCAGGTCCAGCCGTCACCGTAAGCGCAGTAGGGATGGTAGGCCATGTTGAAATCCAGATGCACCAGCGTCTCGTCGCTGTCAGGGGCCTGGGCCAGCGGTGCGTCCAGATAGCGTCCCGCGCCGTAGGTTTCCCCGGTGCGCGAGGTCGCGTCCCGAAAAGGCACGAACACCCGTGCAGGTCTGTCTTCGCCCAGCGGCGCAAATAACGACAGCGTATGCGGGCCAGACGGCAGGTCTACCGTCGCCAGGCCGAACCGCGCCATCGTCCGTGCTTCTCCTGTGTTGGTAGCCAGGGTCATTTCGGTTAGGTCGCCGGGTTGTACAGGCACTGTAAAAACCCACGCCGCGTTGGGCGCAAAGTAGCTCAGGCCGCGGAATTCGCCCAGGCCTGTGCCCTGGATCGGCCCCCGGCCCGCCGCAAAATGCTCGTCTTTGCGCCGCCGGAACTCGGCAACAGCTTCGGTGTGGGCCTGATTCATAGGGATTCCGTCCACTTCCCGGTCACCCGGCCCGCCACCGCATGTCCGTCCATCTTCCGGGCCCTGTACGTTTTCCTAAGCGCTTCACTCGGAGTGCAGCCGACCAACGCGGCTTTCATCAAAGTCTTGATCACCATTCCACTTTCACCGTCTGGCCCGCGTATTCCACCACGTCGCCGCGCCGCAGCTTCTTGCGCCGACGGGTTTCGACCTCACCGTTCAGCAGCACTTCGCCGCCCTGCACGCGGAATTTGGCCTCGCCGCCGGTTTGCACCAGGCCTTGAAGCTTGAGAAAGTCTTGCAGATCGATGGTGTCTATAGGTTGGTCTTTGCGCCCGGTCATGGGCGCAGGGTAGCAGGGAAGCCCAGGACAAGGGGGAAGCCAGCTTCCGGTTCGCCAATGGCCTGCCGTCTTCACCGAAGGAGCCAGTCCATCTGGATGCCGCCGGGCGCCGCCAGGACATTGACGTTCCCTGTCCTCCCTCAGGGCTTGTACTGTGACCCGAACAATCTCAAATCCAGATCATCGACCCGGCTGTCTCCGTTCAGGTCGCCGGGTAAGCTGCCTGTTTTGCCGTAATTGTTCATCATCAGGGCAAAGTCGGTCAGGTCTATGGTCCCGTCGCCGTTCAGGTCGGCCCCACTGAGGCGCAGTTTGGCGGCCTCGGGTGTCCAGGCTTTCAGTCCAACAAAGCGGGCCAGTTCGGCACGCAGGGCTTCGGCCAGGGGTTGCGGCCCTCTCGGATTGAACTCGATACGCTGCTCGGGGCCGGTACCCACCACGCGGGCCGAGACATCCGGGTTAAAGGCCACGCCGTTGGCGCTCCCGATGCTCAGGAGGGGGCCACTGCTGCTGTCCAGCGTGACGGGCAGGTCCTTGGTGCTGATGGCCGTCAGGGCTTCCTGAACCAGCCGCGTGAGCTCCGCGCCCTGCGGACGGAGTTTGATGGTCACTGCACTGGCAGAACTGGCCATCAGCAGGGCGCCGATGAGCAACAGGCGTTGTGGAGTCGGCTTCATGGAGTGTTCCTCGCGGCCCGGAGCTGATCCCGGAATTTGACTGGATCACGTTCGAAGGGGTCTGGGGTAGCGGTGGGCGTCGTCGTGGCCGCGCTGTTGGGAAGCGCTGGAGCGGTGGCAGGTGGTGTGGTAGAGGGGGATGTGGTAGAGGCGGCGGGCGTGGCGGCGGCTGTGCCCACAGGGGCGGGGGCGCTCGCTGTGGCTGGGATCGCCGCCGTTCCGGTCCCAGCCGCCGTGCCTGCTGCTGGGGCAGGCGTTGGACTGGGCACCACCGGATTGCCCACTGCTGCCGTGGCCGCGTCGGTGGCTGCCGGGGCGGTGGCCACAGTGCCCGCTGCTGGACGACTGGCAGCCGTTGCCGCTGTGCTGGTGGGGGTGCTGGGGGTTGCCGATGCAGCGGCAGTTGTGGGGGGTGCGGTGCCAGACTCGGCTGCTGTTGCGGCTTCATTCCAGCGGGTCACGCGGCCACCCACCACCGGGTAGGCGCCCTGATTAAATCCCACCAGAGGACTGTCCTGCGTGCCCGTGTAAAGCAGCAAAAATACGTCCTGCCCCGAGTTCAGTGCGGGCACGTCTTGCAGACCGGCCAAAAACATCAGCGTGGGTTTGCCCCCCTGCACAGGCAAGCTCGACACGTCTCCGGCAATGGTTTCGGTCACGGTCAGCGGATAATTGATCCAGGACACCCCACCGGTCTGGGTCGTGGTCGCCTCACCCACCGTAGCCCGCACGATCACCTGAGCTTTTTTGGCCTGCTGCACCAGTGTCAGCGGCGTAAAAGTGCTGGCCTGCACAGAGTTCAGGGTCAGGAGCGCT
>JAQBPF010000195.1 GCA_028287665.1 Deinococcus sp.
GAACTTGGCTTGTGATAAAAATTGTCCGATGTAACTCAATTCAAACAGGAAATGTATATCTGAACGGCCAAATCAGGCTTTAGTCTGGATTAAATCCATTTGTTGTGGAATCTTTGTATAAACTGGGGGATTTCTATTATCCCCTGCAGGCTATTGCTCTTCTCTTACAAGGGGCGGCCCTAGCCGACATGAATAGTTTTAGAAAGGGGAGATTGGCTGAGCCTGGCAGAAACCAACGTGCGATGATTCGCGAGCAGGTGCCGGGCGAAGCGAGGGGTAAAAGTATGGACTGGCGGTGTGGGCTGAACCTCCGGTGGCCGGAGGGATCAGCAGGCCCGGATGTTCGAGCCTGAAAGTAAGTCCGTATCAGGTCTGGCCGACTTACCGTTCCAGAGGCCCAGCCAAAGGTCGGTTTTCCGGCGAACACCCTGCTCGACAGTTAAATTGTGGGCAACACTGGGCGCACCCTCACCCGCGTGATCTTGAGGCCCTGCACCTCTTCGGCGGTGAGGTCGTGGCCCTGCACATGAACCGTGGTGCCTGGGGCGGGCACCGTGCCGTAGGCCGTCAGGACCAAACCCGCCACCGTATTCACGTCCTCGCTGCTGAGGTTAAAGCCGTGCTCGGCCAGCTCGCTCAAGGTCACTTCACCGTCCAGTGTCCAGGAGCCGTCCGCGTTGGCCTGCACCCAGTTTGACGCCTGCGTGTCTTCCTCTTCCATCACGTCTTCGATCAGGTCATCCATGGTCACAAAGCCCAGGGTGCCGCCAAATTCATCGACCACCAGGGCCGCGTGAATCCGTTCGCGTTTGAACAGGGCCAGCAGGTCTTCGGCGGTGGCGGTGGCCGCCACATGCGGCAGGGGACGTGCCAGTCGGCCCAGGTGGGGGGAGCGCCCCAGTGCCCGTGCCCGGATAAAGTCCTTCACGTGCAGGACACCAATAATCTGGTCCAGGCTGTCTTCGAAGACCGGGTAGCGGCTGCGGGGCGATGCGGCGATGCGGGCCGTGACTTCCTCGGCACTCGCCTGCACGCTCAGGGCTTCCAGGCGGGGGCGTGAGGTCATCAGGTCTTCGGCGGTCCGTTCTTCCAGCGCGAAGATGTTCTGAATCAGGTCACGCTGCACCTCATCAATCTGCCCGCTCTGGGCGGTTTCGTCGGTCAGAATCGAGAGTTCTTTGCTGGTGTAGAGCAGCGCATCTTTGCCAGGCTCTCTGATCTTCAGCAGCCGCATCAGGCCCAGTGCCGTGGCATTGAGCACCGCCACCAGAGGCCGGAAGATGAAGCCGAACATTCGCATCAGAGGATTGACCTGCAGGCTGACGGCCTCCGGGGTTTGCAGGGCCAGTGCTTTGGGAATCATCTCGCCAAACACCACATGCATGAAGGTGATCAGGCTCAGGGCAATCACAAAGCCAGCAGTGTGGGCAGCGGCCTCCGACAGGCCCCAGTCTTCAAAAGGGCCGTAGATCCACCTGGCAATTTGCGGCTCGCCGTACATGCCGAGCCCGATACTGGCCAGCGTAATGCCCAGCTGGGCAATGGCAATGTAGCGGTCTTTGCCTGTGGGCTGATCAAAAATTCCCAGCAGCCAGCGGGCCGCCCCGTTGCCGCCCTCGGCCAGGGCCTGAAGGCGACTGCGCCGGGAAGCGATCAGTGAAAATTCGGCGGCCACAAACAATCCGTTCACAACCACCAGCACGAGGATGACGGCGAGAGGAATCAGGGCTTCGAGCATCAGCCCTCGCCTCCAGGCAGGATAAAGCTGACCCGGCGCACGGCGCGGCGTTCCATGGCCTCCACCCGGAAAATCAGGTCGCCGCTCCCCACCCTGACCTCATCGCCTGTGAGCGGCAGGCGGCCCAGTTCCTGCCAGACCAGCCCGCTCACGGTGTCGACCTCGTCGGTGGGTAAATCCAGGTCGAAGCGGTCATTGAGAACATCGACCAGCACGTCGCCGCGAACCGTCACGAGGCGGCCCACCACACTGACCGTCTCGTCTTCCTGGTCAAATTCATCCTGCACTTCCCCAAAGATTTCCTCCAGGGCGTCTTCAAGCGTGACCAGTCCAGCCACATTGCCGTATTCGTCGACCACCACGGCGCTGTGCCGTCCCGCCTCACGCAGGCGCCGCCACAGATGAGGCACGGGCATGGCGTCCGAGATGATCAGCGGCGGACTCATGATCTCGGCCACCGGGCGTTCCGGCGTGCGTTCTGCGGCCAGGAACAGGCGGCGCAGATGCACCACGCCGATCACGTCGGCCTCCTGACTGCTGGTGACGGGAAAGCGGGAATAGGCGCTGCCCGCCAGGCGCACCAGGGCGTCCTGAACCGTCAGGTGGGCCGGGACAGTGATCAGCCGCGTGCGGGGCGTCATGATTTCGCGCAGCACCCGGTCCTCAAGGTTCAGCACCCCGGCCACCATGTCGCGCTCTGCGGCGTCGATCAACCCGCCCGCCGCACTTTCGCGGTACAGGCCCTGCAATTCTTCGGGCGAATGGACATGGGAATGGCTGTGCTCCACGTTCAGTCTCCAGGCCCGCATCAGGGCAAAAGCCGTGCCGTTGAACAGGGCGATCAGGGGCCGGAACACCACCAGACTGAAGCGCATGGGGGCCAGGGTCGCCATTGCCAGCCGTTCGGGATAGCGCAGCGCCACCGTTTTGGGCAGCAATTCGCCGAGGACCACCTGGAGGGCGGTGATCAAGACCAGGATCAGCACCGTGGCCGTAACCGCGCCGCCGACGCCTCCCAGCACCGGAGTCAGCAGCGGCGTGAGTTGGGCCTGGGCATACGCGCCCGCCACCAAGCTGCTGAGGGTAATGCCGACCTGACACGCCGCCACGTAGGTATCCAGCTGCTTGGGGTCCTGCAAAATCCGCAGCAACTGGGCTGCCGAGCGGTTGCCTGCCTCGGCACTTTCCTGCACACGGGAGCGCCGAGACCCCACCGTGGCAAACTCGGCGGCCACATACAGGGCGTTGAGCAACACCATCATCAGGATGACCAGGAGAGGCAGAACTGCCGTCAAGAGCAGGTCCCGGACCCCGCAGGTAAACCTCTGCAGGCTAGGTTGTGACACGAACTGGGAGGTTCGGCGTTGTCGCTGAGGGGCAACGTCATATGCAGGCAGTATGAGGCATCTGGATTTCAGAAGTCTTTAGGTTGAGCTGAAGTCCTTCATGCAGCTGCACCAGGACTTCCGCCGCCGCCGCGGTCCCGGTTCCACTTCCCAAACAACGCGCTAGGCTAGGCCGGTGATGAGGTGGTCTGGAATGGGGGTGCTGGGCTGGCTGGTCGTTGCCGGCCTGGGCACGCTGGCCCTGCTCCTGAGCCACCGGTCGGCCCAGTACGAAGCGTTTGAAGTGGACGCCCGGATCCTGCACCGGGTGCTTTCGCAACGGATGGAACAGCAGGAAGCGGTGCTCTACGCCCTGGACGCCCTGTCGCAGCAAGACGTGGCTGGTCCCACTTTTGAACGGTATGCCGGACAACTGTTTCAGACGTACCCACAAGTCATGGCCCTGGAAAAATGCAGCGCCCAGGGCTGCCGGACCCTGACGCCCGGTGCCCATACGCTGCCCACGGTGTCCGGGGTCCAGCCCGCCCAGCCTCTGTTGCTGTGGCCCGCCGCAGGGGGCAGTCAGTACGCTCTGGCGCTCCACCGGGTCCGGGTCTGGGTCGACGCCGGGCGGTTGCTGACCCCGGCAGATCAGCCCAAGACCCCTACCACCGTGCAGGTCTTTCGCCCGGGTGCAGGTGGGCTGCTGGTGCAAGCGGACCAGCGCCGCCCTTCGTCGGCCCTCACGTTCGCTCTGGACAAGAGACTCGGCACGGCCTTGCAGCCCTTTCCCATCCGCTTCGAGCGAGATCTGCCGTGGAACGTCTGGCCCTGGGGGCTGATCGCTGCCTGCTGGGTGGGCACCGGGGTGTTGGCCCTCTGGCTGACCCGCCTGCTGGACGCCCGGCACCGGGCCGATCAGGCGGTGCAAGATGAGCGCCGACGGGCACAGGGCATCGTACAGGCCAGCTCTGACGGCCTGATTGCCCTGGATCTGGCGGGCCGGGTGATGCAGCTGAATCCGGCGGCCCAACAGGTACTCGGGCAAGTGCAGCTGGGCGCAAATATTCGGTCCAGTGCGGTACTGCAAGCGACCCTGACCCAGGCGCCTTTTGATGC
>JAQBPF010000203.1 GCA_028287665.1 Deinococcus sp.
GGATTCAGTCTGATGATATTCAGAAACTCAGGGTCAGTCATGGGCCACCCGCTACTTCACCAACTCCCCGAACCGCACCACACAGCTCCACTCGCGCTGCCAACCCGCCCATGAGTGACCCAGACGCAGCGGAGGCAGCAGATGGGGCGGCACGGCGAGGCCACGCGCCCCGGCAACCGCGCCCACCACGCAGGCCACCGTGTCGCTGTCATTGCCCATCAGCACGGCGGGTTCCACGCAGGTTTGCCACGTTTCGGCGCGGGCGTGAGCCACCGCCGCTTGCAGGGTGTCCAGCACATAGCCGCTCTGAGAGTGGATTTTTCCCGCCAAGCCGTCGCGTACACTGGCGCGAACCTGGGTGCGGGCGTCGCGGTCTTGGGCATGAAAAGTGTTGTTGGCCTCCCTGCGGTCCACCGTGAAAATGTCGCGCTCCAGCAGGACAGCGCGGGCATCTAAGCTGTCCATTACCTTCAGCGCCAGTTCTGCGGCGTCGGTGTAGTCTTTGCCCCCGTGCAAGGCGTCCAGAAAGGCCGTGAAAAAGACGCTGGCATGCACGCAGCGCGGGTCGGCGTGCGTGAGGGCCGTGACCAACGCCGATTCGTGGGCCAAGGCTTCCTCGGTATATCCAGCGATCCAGACCGCCGCGATTCTCATCAGGCCGCCGTTGCCCGCGCTCTGAAAGTTGCTGCTGGCCCAGGCCCGTGCGCCGCCGTCCAGCCCACCCTTCCGCAGCGCGTCGCGGGTCAGGTTGCCCACATCGGGCGGGCCAGTGGCAATCCAGTCGTTCAGGCCCGCCAGCACGCCGTCCAGCCCCGTTCCTCTGGCATATCCCAGCAGGGTGGCCGCCACCATCTGGCTGTCGTCGGTGGCCTCGCCGGGCGCAAAGCCGAACACGCTGCCAGGCTGATAGTCGGGGAATGTTTCGCCGTAATGGGCACGGATCGCGTCAGGCGTCTTGAATTCGGTGGCCGCGCCCAGGGCATCGGCGGCGCTCAGCGAAAGCAGGGTATTCAGGCGGGCCTGACGGGCAGGCTGCGGGAAAGTGTTGGTGGAAGTCACGAGGTCATTCTCTCCTGCTTTATTCTCCATGCTGCCTCAATCTAGCCACGGAAAGCCCCGAGGATCGGCCCCGCAACGGGCATCTATGGTGTCGGCCTGGTGAGTCCGCACAGGTAAGGGAAAGTCGGCGGGAGACATCGGTACGCGCAGCACGGGACGCACTGGGTCGGGGTTGATCCATTGCGGCTCTTGCACTTCGCCTACCCTGGGCCACAGGTAGGGCGGCATCTGCTCGAAGCCTTCTGGCGGTAATACATACACATTGCCGGGGGATCAGCAGTGCCCTGCCGTCTGTCTGGGTTTTCTCTGCGTGTGGAGCCAGCGACAGAAAGTACCGCATCGTAGACCACTGACCCTCAGACTCCCGCCGTTGCAGCGCCATATTCAGCATCCGCTTGACCTGGGTTCTGTCGCGCAGGGCGTACATCAGCGCCAACAAGCCGTCGGAACTGGCAAATACGCCTGTGCGCTTGCTGAAAGGATCGTCGCCCAAGTCGTGTGGAGTGCGGGCCTCAAAGGTCTGAATATCGGCGCGTGGAGAACCGTGCAGCAGCCAGTCTTCCCGCGCCAGCCACTCCAGAAACAGCCAGCGGGGCACACCCGGCGGCAAGTGCGTCAGGTCGCGGGTTTCAAAGGCAACCTGGAAGGCGTCCAGTGCCGATGCGGGCAATTTGACTCGCGGCGCTTCCAGCATCCAGCCATCTGCTCCAGCACCCTCTGTCATCTCGGCGCTTCCTGCTCTCCCTGCACCTGTTCCTCCAACACCAGCTCTTCCAACAAGTACCACAGCCGCGTCTGGGCGTTTTCCTGGCTGCCGTAGACGCTCCGGATCAGTTCTCCGCCCGCTGCGAAGGCCAGCGTATGGGGCGTGCCTTCCGTCTGCCAGGCGCGGGCCAGTTCGCCGCTCACGTCCAGCGCCACCGAAAAAGGCAGGCGGGCAAAGTGCTGGGCAAAACGGATCAGCGTCGGTTCCACGTCGGCCCGCTCCAGCAGGCGGTGGCCGAGGCTGGTATGCAGCGCCATCAGCTCTACCCGCTGCCCAAATTCGGCGTGCAGGCGCTTCAGAAAGGGAATCCCGCGAGACACACAGCCCGGACATTCCAGATTAAAGGTCATGACCAGACCGGGCCGGGTCCACTGGCTGGGCGGCGCTACAGGTTCGCCATGCACAAAATCGCTGGGTGCGGGCCAGGGCAGGGGCGCAGGGATGTCCATGTGTGAAGCGTACCGCCTGCCCGCGCTGTGCTTATGCTGGAGGGATGAAACCCGCCCTGCTGCTGTCGGCCCTGCTCCTTTCGTCTTCTGCCGTGGCGACCACGGTGGCTCAGGTCAAGACCAAAGGCGTGCTGGTGCTGGGCACCGATCCTACCTTCAATCCCTTCGAATTCAAGGGTTCAGACGGCCAGATTCAGGGCTTCGACGTTGATATTGCCCGCGCCGTGGCCCGTGATCTGGGCGTAAAACTGGAGATCCGGGCAGTGGGCTTCGGGGC
>JAQBPF010000256.1 GCA_028287665.1 Deinococcus sp.
CAAAATGGTTGGTCACAAAGCCCGACAGAGTATCGTATTCGCCCTCGCCGTCTTCCAGATTGCTGCCGAGGCGTTCTTCGGCCTCGCCCACGGTCAGGCTGGCGTCCATCAGATACACGCCCTCGGCGATCACTTCGACCATCGGCAGTTCGTCTTCGTCGGTTTCGTCGTAGATCTCGCCCACAATTTCTTCCAGCGCGTCTTCCAGCGTCACCAGACCTGAGGTACCGCCAAACTCGTTCACCACGATGCTCAGGTGGCTTTTCTTGTCGCGCATCTTGGCCAGCAGATCCTTGATTTTCATGCCTTCGGGCACAAAGTACACGGGGCGCATCACATCGGCCACCACGGTCTGATCCAACTCATCGAGGTGGCGCAGCATATCGCTGGTATGCACGATACCCACGATGTTATCGGCCATATCGTGATACACGGGCACACGGGAATAGCCGTGTTCGGTATTGAGTTCCAGCAACCTGCGGAGCGGCGCGGCCCCGTCGATGGCCACCATGTCGTTGCGCGGCGTCATGATCTCGCGCACGGTGGTATCCGAGAGGTCAAACACGTTGTATACGAGTTCCTTCTCGTCTTCTTCCAGCACGCCTTCCTGACTGGACGCGCTGACGATCATGCGGATTTCTTCTTCACTGTGGGCACTGTGATGCCCGGTCACGCCGCGCAATCCAAACAGGCGGACCACGGCGTTGCCCAGCGCATTGAGGCCGCGAATAGCCCACTTGAACACGAAGGTAAAGGCCAGCAGAGGCCGCGTGACCATCAGGGCCACCTGTTCGCTGCGTTGCAGGGCCCAGGTTTTGGGGGCCAACTCGCCGAATACAATGTGCAGCACGGTGCTGACCGTAAATGCCACACCAAAGGAAATGGCTGTAATTTGCCGTTCACTGAGGGCGCGGCCCTCCAACAGCGGACGGATCAGATGCTCTATGGCTGGTTCGGCCACAAAACCGATGCTCAGGGACGCCATCGTGATGCCCAACTGGGTGGCGGCAATGTAGAGGTCAAGGCTTTTGAGGGTACGCTGGGTGGCGCGGGCCACGGCGTTTCCTTCCTCTACAAGCTGGTCAATGCGGGTGCGGCGTACCGACACCAGCGCAAATTCTGCGGCCACAAAAAAGCCGTTGATCAGCACAAGGACGAACAGGGCAACGATGCCAAGGATGTCATTCATGAATGGGCGCGCTCCATACCGCGCCCCGGTGTTCCGCGAGGCACATGCTGCCCGCTGCTCCGGATCAGGCCATCAGGCCAGCCAGAACGCAGCGTCGGACGCCGGAAAAGGTCTTCGGGTGACGGGATCGTCACGGGGTACAACTGAGTTTCACAGACGCTTTTGCACAGCCACAGCAAAAACGCCGCCCTGAGGCGGAGTTCACCGGGCGTAGATTCAGAGCCAGAACTGGGAGGCTCCATAGCAGTCAGTACTATAGCATGCCCCTAAACCTGCCATAATCGTAGGATTGACCACAGCTTAAGGCGCAGCTTCTGATCAGTTCGGCTCGCGCCCAGCCTGGCTCACGTAGCCGGGCTCAGAAGACCAGTTGCCACAGCGCTGGCCCCAGCACCACCAGGCCCACCACCAGCGCCCCGCCGCTGCCCACCAGTACGGCGGCGGCGGCGGCGTCTTTGGCGACTTTGGCCAGGGGGTGAACGTGGGGGCTGGCCAGATCTACCACCGCTTCCACCGCCGTATTCAGCAGTTCCAGCGACAGAACCAACGCGCAGCACAGCACGATAGGCGGCAGCGGCGCACGGAGCGCCAGAGCCAGGGCCACCGCCAGCACTCCGGCCCAGACCTCAATCCTGAAATTGGCCTGTGAGCGGTAGACCTGCCGCACCCCCGCCCAGGCAAAGCCCGCCGAGCGCCACCAGCGGCGCAGGTTGAGAGCCGAGCCGTCTGAGCGCACGCCCCGCCTAGATTCCGTCGGGGAGGGCCGTGCGGGCGGCGTCCCAGGCCTCATGGAAGACCTTCCACTCTGGCCCCGACGCCCCTTCTTCAAAGCCCAATCCATCGGCGTGCGGGTGGTCGTGGCCTACCAGATGCGCCATGCCGTGGCTGGCCAGCAGCGCAACCTCGCGTGTCAGCGAATGCCCCCGCGCCTGCGCCTGCCGCGCCGCCGTATCCAGACTGATGATGATGTCGCCCAGAATGGGTGGGATGAAGGGATCGCCGGGCTCCCATGCGGGGAAACTCAGCACGTCGGTGGCCGCGTCCTCGCCCCAATGCTCCAGCTTCAGCGCCCGAATGGCCCGGTCGCCCACCAGCACCACCGTGACTTCCCGCTCCTGCACCTCAAAATGCGCCATGACCGCTTCCAGCGACGCCCGCAGCGCCGGACGCAGGCCAGCAGGAGGTTTTTTCTGCACAATCAGGTCAATCACAGGGGGAGCATAGCAAGTCGGGATTGCCGTGCGGGGCCAGGCTCAATAGCTGAATGGTCTGGCACCGACAGGCGGCGATGGACAGCAGTCTGTCCTTTCCCAGATGAATGGGAATCACAGTCAGTCCGAACTGTTGGTCCACTTCAGGTGCAGGCTGGAGATTCCGGCCTCCAAGCCGGCTTCTGGAGCAGATTCGGATCAGCGTTAAGCACAGCCCTATGCACACCAGAAAAAGGCGCTGGGAGTCTATCCCCAACGCCTTTCGATTTCACAGCTCTGGTCTGTGCTGACCTGCTCAGTCGTCTGCGCCGACCGGATCGGTGTCCACTTCCGGAATGCTGGCAAATTCGCCCCGGCGTGCGGCCCGCTTATCCTGCTCGGCGTTTTCGGCGGTTTCGTAGGCCTTGATGATCCGGCCCACCAGGGGGTGACGCACCACGTCCACATCGGTGAATTCGTGCCATTCGATGCCTTCGATGTTGCTCAGCACGCGTTTGGCCACCGCCAGACCGCTGGAAATATGGCGCGGCAGGTCGATCTGGGTCACGTCGCCCGTCACAACCACCTTGCTGCTGAAGCCCATGCGCGTCAGGAACATCTTCATCTGCTCGCCCGTGGTGTTCTGCGCTTCGTCCAGAATGACAAAAGCATCGTTCAGCGTGCGCCCGCGCATAAAGGCCAGCGGAGCAATTTCGATCACGCCGCTCGTCAGGTACGACTCGAACTTGTCCTGATCCAGCATGTCCTGAAGGGCGTCGTACAGGGGGCGCAGGTAAGGGTCGATTTTGGCCTGGAGGTCGCCGGGCAAAAAGCCCAGTTTCTCCCCGGCTTCCACTGCCGGACGGGTCAGGATGATGCGCTTGACCCGGCGGTTTCGCAGGGCCTGCACCGCCATCGCCACGGCGAGGTAGGTTTTGCCTGTTCCGGCGGGGCCGATGCCGAAGGTGATATCGCTCTTTTCGACCTTCTCCAGATACACCTTTTGCCCCGGCGTTTTGGGCCGAATGCCGCGTGGCAGGCTCAGGCCGCCCACCTGTGTTTCGGCGGCGAGGCTGCGGCCTTCTCCACTCAGGCGGGCCGAGCGCAGCAGGCTGTCGGGCGTCAGTTCGCCGCCACCGCGTACCACGTCCAGCGCGTCTTTGACCATGCGCTCGGCGGCCTGGACGTCGGCTTCCTCGCCGGTAATGGTCATGGTTTCGCCGCGTGCGATGAGTCGGGCGCGTGTCAGTTCACGCATCCGGCGCAGATTCACGTCGCCCGTGCCCAGCAGCGCAAAAGCTTCTCGCTGGTTGGTCAGGGCAATGGTGGCCGTCACCGGAATGCTGGTGGCCGGAGTTGGCGTGGCGGGTATCCCGGTCTGTGCGCCGTCGGCAGCTGTGTCAGTGGCCTGCGTATTGGGCGTCTGTTCGGGCATCTGGCCTTGCTTTTGGTCTGTCAAGAGATTGGCTCCAAGCACGCCACACAGGCGCAGGCTCTCCCCGACTTGGCCGGGTGAGAGGAGAGGGGTGGGTTCGGCATTCGGATATCCCATTGTCGGACGGGAAGGCAGGCGGGTGCGTGTCCCGCCGCACATTCTGCGGTGTTTCTGGAATGAGGGTCAGCAGATTCTCAAGGCAGAGCGCGTTGAGGGGGGCTGAAAGAGGGGAAGGGATGGGTGAGCATGAACTCAGCCTAAAAGACAGGGTGGAGGGGGGCCAGAGGCATTTGGCCTAGGTCTGACGCGGCGTTGGCCTAGCGGTAACACCCCTGATTGGTCTCATTCCTGGCCCTCATCTCTGGGCGCGGGCCGGGATACACTTGGCAGTGTGAGTTTCACTGGCGTCTATCCGGGCGGGGCGCAGGGCGCTCTCCGAGCCTTCCTGTTCGCAGACCCCGCCGCGCATTCCCTGTCTCCGGCCATGCACCGCGCCGCTTTTGCCTTTGCTGGGCTTAAGGGTGACTATCAGGCCGTGCGTGTGCCGCCCGCCGATCTGGGCGCGGCCATTGCCGAACTGCGGCAGGCAGGCATCCTGGGTGCGAATCTGAGTTTGCCGCACAAGGAAACGGCCCTGCCGTATCTGGACAGCCTGACCCCAGCGGCGCGGGCCATCGGCGCAGTGAATACCATCATTTCGGGGGAGGGCAGGTTGGCAGGAGACAACACCGACGCGCCCGGCTTTCTGGCGGCTCTGGCCGATGCGGCCCTGACCCCAGACGGCGCGGCGGTGGTCCTGGGTGCAGGCGGCGCGGCGCGGGCGGCGGTCTGGGCACTGCGTTCTCAGGGCCGTGAAGTCTGGGTCGTCAACCGCACCCTTGCCAAAGCCGAACGGCTGACTGCTGATCTGGGCGGCGTTCCAGCCCACCTGTCCGAGGTGAAGTGGTCCGCTGCCGGATTGATCGTCAACGCCTCCAGTGCCGGATTGAATGCCCCTGAAGAATCGCCGCTCCCCGACTTCGACTTTTCGGGAGTGCCAACGTCGGCGCTGGTCTACGACATGGTCTACAAGCCTGCCGAAACCCGGCTGATGCGGGATGCCCAGGCTGCTGGCTTACGCGCCGAAAACGGTCTGGGCATGCTGGCCCATCAGGCGCGGTTGGCTTTCCTGGCCTGGACAGCTGCCGATGTTCCGGTCAGGGTCTTCTTGGAGGCACTGAAGGCCGCGCAGCCCGCTCCACAGACGCCTGATCTGCACAGGTCGGCCCAGCATGGCTGATTCTGTTGAACCTTTTCCAGGCTCCGACCTGCCGGAAGGGGATTCGGGCGCGGGCCGCAGCGCACTGGCCCGTACGTCCCGCTGGATTCCGCTGGCCGTCTTGCTGTTGGTGCTGCTGCTGACGGTGGCGATGGCGGCCACCATTGCCCAATTTGTACGGGACCAACAAGAAACCCGCTTCGAGCGGGAGGCGGCGGCGCATACCTATGCGCTGCGTGGCCGCCTGGGTGACTACGAAAACCTCTTGCGGGCCACCCGCGCCTACTGGATGAGCAATCAGGACATGGTGTTGCCTTCGGTTTTTGATGATTTCGTGGCCCGCCTGGATCTTCAGCGGCGCTATCCGGGGGTGACGGCGGTGGGGTTTGCTGCCTGGGTCCCTGCTGCCGATACGGCCAGGCTGGAAACAGACATCCGTGCCGGGGCAGGGTCCGAATTTAGGGTGACGCCGCCGACCTCGACGCAGGCCATGCGTGCGCCTGTGGTCACCTTATCGCCGCTGAACGATGTCACGCGGCAGGCCTGGGGCTTTGACCTGTACAGCGACCCCGACCGCCGCGCCGCGCTGGATCTGGCCCGCCTGAACAACACCGTGCAGGCCACTGGCCGGGTGAATTTGCAGCGGACACCGGGCGGCCCCACCAATCCCGGTTTTCTGCTGATCTTGCCGGTGTGGGGAGACATGCAGGCCGAAGACGAAGAACAGATTCAGGACGGCGGAGGCGGCACACGCAGTCTGGTGGGTTTTATCTATCTGGTCGCCCATGCCAACGAATTTCTGTTGCGGCTGGATGACGGCGGCACACCCACAGGTCTGAGCATCAATACCTTGCTGGCAGGACAACGGCTGGAACCTCGCGGCCTCCCCGCCTCCCTGTCGTTCCGTTCCTCTCAGCAACTGATCCTGGCGGGGCAACCGTGGACCCTGAAGTACGGTGCGCCGAGAGGCTTCGGGCGCGATCTGGCGGCCAACCTGCCGCTGCTGACCCTGCTGGCCGGGCTGCTGGTCGCGGGGCTGGCGTTCCGGCTGACCCACGTTCAGGTGCAGTCCCGCGAGAGAACCGAACGTATCAACCGCCGCCTGACCCAGGTGCAGGCCCGTCAGGAACGCGACCGGGCCGAATTTGAAGCCATCTTTCAGGCCATGCAGGACGCCGCCGCCTTTACCGACGACACGGGCCGCGTGCGGTTGGTGAACCGTGCCCTGACCGAACAGTTTGGAATAGACGGCGCGGCGCTGATCGGGGAACCGCTGGCCCGCCTCCATCTGGACCGCCGCCTGGAGGGACGCACCACCTTTCAGGCCATTACCACGCCCTATCAGCGGGCAGACGGCAGCGTGTTTTCGGGCGAGGCCCAGCGCAGCGAGGTGCGGGATGGGCGCGGCGAGCAGTTGGGTCTGCTGGAAGTGATCCGCGACGTGACAGACCGCGTGCAGGCCGAGCGCGCGGTGCAGGCCGGAGAACGGCGGTACCGGGGAGTGCTGGACGCTATTCCGCACGTGCTGTGGGCCAGCAGCCCGGCGGGCGACGTGACCTATGTCAACGCGCAGCACCGCGAGCGCCTGAGCGAGGGCAGCGTGCGTGAGGCGGTGCATCCTGCTGATCTGCTGACTTACGACAACATGTGGCGCAATGCCTATGAAATTCGTGACCGCGTCCAATCGGAGGTCCGGCTGCATGTGGGGGAAACCTTCCGCTGGTTCGTGGTGCGGGTGGCCCCGATTCTGGATGAGCAGGGCGGTGTCAGCGAGTGGGTGGCCAGCGCCACCGATATTCATGACCGTCTGGAAGCCGAACGCCTGGCACAGCGCAGCGAAGAACGCTACCGGGGGGTACTGGAAGGCATGCCCCAGATCGTCTGGCTGACCGACCCAGCGGGCCTGCCCACCTATTTCAATCGGCGCTGGGATGAATATGTGGGTGAGGAGCGCGCCTCTTCCGGCCTGCTGAACCTGCTGCACCCGGATGACCGGAGCGAATATCAACTGCGCTGGGCGGCGGCGGTGGAGGCCACGCGGCCCTTTGAAGCCGAACACCGGCTGCTGGGGGCCGACGGCTGGTACAGGACCTTCGTTACTCGCGGCCTCCCGGTGCACGATGCACAGGGGCAGGTGATTGAATGGGTCGGCACCAGCACCGATGTAGACGACAGCGTGTACGCCGAAACGGCCTCGCGCCTGATTGCCGATGTGTCCGAGCAACTGAGTGCCCGCGCCGAGGACCCACTGGCGGCCCGCGCTGGGCACTACCACGCGGCGCTGGACCTGCTGACCGGACGGCTGGCCGAGAGTGCCGCCCTCTGGAGTGCCCCGCCCGAACTGATGGTGCTGGCGGTATCGGGTGCAGGCGCGGTGTGGGACGCCCCACATATGCGGGTGGCGGCGCTGGCGCTGGTGCGGCGGGTGGCCGAGCTGGAAGAACCTCTGGTCATTCCTTCGCATCCGCTGCTGCATGCTGTGAACGCCACAGGAGCGCTGCTGTATCCGCTGATGGGCCGAGACGGCACGCTGCGCGGTGTGCTGACCCTGACTTACCGGCAGGCCCTCACCGACCGCGATCAGGAACTGGCGCAGGAGTTGGCCAAACGCTTTGCCACGGCCCTCGACAACGATGCTCTGCGGGTGCGGGCCATCAGTGCCCAGCAGGACCTGCAGGCGCTCAACCAGTCTCTGGAGGAGCGGGTGCACCGGCGCACGGTGGAGCTTGAAGAGGCCAACCGCGAACTTGAGGCCTTCAGTTATTCGGTCAGCCACGATCTGCGGACACCGCTGCGGCACATCGTGGGTTTTGGTGATCTGCTCCGCAAGGAGGCCGGAGACGCGTTGGAAGCCAAAAGTCAGCGCTACCTGAGCGTGATGACCGACGCGGCCAGCCGGATGAGTCACCTGATTGACGACCTGTTGGAATTCTCCCGCATGGGCCGCCAGGAACTCCGCAGCGGGTCCGTGCCGTTGGGCCCCCTGCTGGAAACGGTCTGGCAATCGCTGGAGCCTGACCGTCAGGGCCGCGACATCACCCTGACGGTTGGCCCGCTGCCCACTGTGCCCGGTGACGCGGCGCTGTTGTCGCAGGTGTTTGTCAATCTGTTGTCGAACGCCATCAAGTACACCCGCAACCGCCCTGACGCCCAGATCTGGGTCAGCGCCGAGTGGCCCCAGGCGGCAGAGGCTGTGCCCACCCTGTCAGGCCGGGTCAATCTCCAGAAGACCAGTCCTCAAAATCACACCATCATTACGGTTCAGGACAACGGTGTGGGGTTTGATGGGCGGTACGCCGACAAGTTGTTCGGGGTATTTCAGCGCCTGCACCGTGCCGAAGAGTTTGAAGGCACTGGAATCGGACTGGCCAACGTTCGCCGTGTGGTGATGCGCCACGGCGGCAGCGTCCAGGCCGAATCCACTCCCGGCGAAGGGGCCACGTTCCGGGTGGTGTTGCCCCTGCAGGCCCCTGACCATGAATGAGCCACCTGCTCTTACCGCGTCTACTGCATTCACATCCCGCCACTTCTGAACCTTTAAGCTGTAGCTCCCACCCATGCCCTGCCCGGAGACCGAATGACCCTGCCTATTCCTGCCCTACGCGCCATGCCTGTTCGGGGCGAAACCCTGCACATTTTGCACCTTGAAGACAGCGAACTCGACCATGAACTCGTGGCCATGAATCTGGCCGACGATCTGCCGTGGACGGTGCGTCTGGAACGTGTCGAAGATGAGGCGTCGTTTATTCACGCGCTGGAAACCGACCCGCCTCATCTGGTGCTCAGCGACTTTGCCCTGCCCGGTTACGACGGTCTGAGTGCCTTCCATGCCGTCCACGCCCGCGATCCGCTGCTGCCTTTCATCATCGTCACGGGCGCGATGGGCGAAGAAGTGGCTGTGGATACGCTCCGGCAGGGCGTCACCGATTACATCCTGAAACAGCGGCTGGAGCGGTTGGTGCCCAGTGTGCGCCGCGCCATCGCCGAGGCCGAGGCCCGCGATTCCCGTGCCCGCGCCGAGCAGGCCGTGCATGAACTGAACCAGTCGTTGCAGGCCAGATTGCTGGAAGTGGAGCGTCTGCGGAACACCGCCGAACGCCAGAGCCAACGCCTGGAAGTGCAGGCGCGGCAACTGGAAGAGGCGCTGAATCTGCAGAAGACCTTTCTGGCCGAAACCAGCCACGAACTCCGCACGCCCCTGACGGCCCTGCTGGGCTACCTGCGCCGCGCCGAACGCGAGGCAGGGGGCAGTCAGGTGCTGCAAGATGCGCAGCGCGTGGCCGAAAATATGACCCGCCTCGTCAACGACCTGTTGCAGCTGTCGCGCGGCGAACTGGTGCAGAACATCGAGATGCACTTTATGAATCTGGGAACCCTGCTGCGTCAGGTGGGCCGAGATTTCGGCATCAAGGCCGAGGTGCCCGATGTAGAGATCGTGGGCGATCCGGGCCGCCTGACTCAGGTCTTTGTGAATCTGGTCAGCAACGCCGTGCGCGTGTCGGGGTCAGCCGATCTGGTCAGCATCAGTGTGAATCCGCGCCCCGGCGAGATCGAGGTGCGCGTGATCGACAAAGGCCCTGGCGTGCCTGACGCCATCAAGCCGCGTATTTTCGATAAGTTCTACCGGGGCAAGGAGGCGGGGTCGGCAGGCCTGGGCCTCACCATCGCGCAGCAGGTGGTCACGTCGCACGGCGGCACAATTGACGTGCTGGACACGCCCGGCGGCGGCGCAACCTTCCGCGTGCGCCTGCCCATGCCCGATGAAGACAATGGAGAAGACGAGGGGTACGCCTGAACGTCTCAGTCTCGGTGACTGATTTTGCCAATGCCGCCCCAGACGCTAGCCTAGGGCCATGAAGAAGACCCTGAACGTGACCTGGCTGGGCGAACAACGCTACCTCGGCGTCAGCGAGAGCGGCCATCAACTGCTGATCGACAACAGCCCCACCAAAATCGGCGTGTCTCCGATGGAAGCCCTGTTGGGCGCGTTGGCGACCTGCACCGCCTACGACGTGGTGGAAATCATGAAAAAGCGCCGCACACCGCTGGCCAGCTACCGCATCGAAGTGGAAGGCGAGCGGGCCGAAACCGACCCCAAACGCTACACCACCATCACCGTGCGCCACATTGCCAGTGGCGAAGGCGTCACCGAGGACGCGCTGAGCAAGGCCGCCCACCTGAGCCATGAGAAATACTGCTCGGTGGCCGCCAGCATCAGCAGCGACATTGTGCTGGAGACCCAGCTGGGATAGGCGTTGGTGGAGGAAGGGCGTCTGAGAAACGAGAGGCTGAGCGCAGAGGAGAAACTCAACCCTGAGTTCTTGCCTCTTAGACACTTCAGCGTTTAAACCCAACAGCCTGGTCCTCCAGTGACTCTCCCGGTGTTTCCTTGGTTGCGGTGGCGGCGGCCCGCTG
>JAQBPF010000264.1 GCA_028287665.1 Deinococcus sp.
ATCACGCTCAAAGTGGAAGGTCCACGTTTCTGGGTTGATCTTGGTGGTGGTCCAACTGTTGCTGGGGGTGCAGGTGTAGCCTCTGTTCACGCCCTCCTGGGGCCGGTAGGTCAGCTGGTCGCCTGCCAGTTTGACCGTTCCCTTCTCGTAGATGTAAAGCTTGGACGTGCAGCTGTAGGTGGTCAGCGAGAGCAGGCGGGTGCGCTCGTAGCGGCCATCTGGCAAAAAGGTAACGATCTCAGAAGCGCCGCTGGCGTCCTGCCATTTGTTGGTGGTGCGGTCGTAGTACTCGATGGGCGAGAGCCTGCCGTACAGCCAACTGCCGAGCATGGGGGCTTTGATGACCGGGCCACTCTGTGCCGCCGAGGTGACGGGGGTCAGCACGAGCGCGAGCGGCAGGCTAAGCCGGAGGGTGAGGCGGCCGAAGGGATGGTGCATGGGTGATCCTCCTGGTGGGCACGTTGGGGGCCCGTCTGTCTTCCTCAGGGAAGTGCACGAACCGTAAAACCTTCACCCTGATTCCTGCGTGATCGGGCCTTCGGTGCCCGCGCAGAGGCGTGCAGGCGCGGGCTGATCCTCCCCGCAGTGGGCGCAGCAGCCTCACGGTCGCCGCGTCTGCGGGTGGAGTGGGCTGCTGTATGAATCACGCGTGAGTCAGGGAGGGCTTTTTAGAGTGCAGGGGCCAAGAGGCAAGGAGGTTCCACCCATGCGAAAGCTCACCCTGATCAGCGCCGTATTGCTCACAGGAAGTCTCGTCGCCTGCACCACGGGCGGCGGCGCCCCCGCAGCGACCATCCAGACCATCGAACTCTCTCCCGCCAGTGCCAGCGTGCAGGTCGGCAAGACCGTCACCCTCAGCGCCACGGCCAGGGATGCCGGGGGGCAGGTCATCCCGGACACCGCCTTCACCTGGAAATCAAGCAGTGAGACGGTCGCCAAAGTGGCGGGGGGCGTGGTCACCGGCATGGGCGCAGGAACGGCAGGCATCACCGCCAGCGCGAACGGCGTGACCAGCTCGGCCGCCACCGTCACCGTGACGCAGGCCGGGCCGCAGCCTGGGGGCAGGTTTGACCTGAGCCTCTCGGGCGACAAACTGCCTGTGGTGACCGGAACAAGTGCCAGCCTGACCGTCAACATTGCCCGCAAAGACGGCTTTACCGGGGCCGTGAGCCTGGGGCTGAGTGGCCTGCCCGCTGGGGCAAGCGGCGCAGCCGTGACCATCCCGGAAGGACAGACCAGCGTGACCGTGACGGTCAGCGCGGCGGCCACCGCGCCCCACTCTCAGCCCACGGCGGTCACCCTGACCGGAACGGCCACCGGAGCGGCTCCAGTCACAAAAACCCTGACTGTGACGGTGCGCGGTCCGGCGGGCAGTCTGGACACCACCTTTGGTTCGGGCGGCATCGCGGTCACGCCGGTGGGCGCAGGCGAGGACGTGGCGTACGCAGCGGCGCTGCAACCCGACGGCAAGCTGATCGTGGTGGGCAGCAGCGTGGGCGGCGCGACCTCGGACGACTTCGCGGTGCTGCGGTATACCCGTGACGGAGCGCTGGATGCCGCCTTCGGCACGGGCGGCAAGGCCCTGATCGACTTTGCAGGCAAGGCGGACACCGCCCGTGCCGTGGCCGTGCAACCCGACGGCAAGATCGTGGTGGTCGGCGGCGCGACCAATGCAGGCAACGAGGAACGCTTCGGTGTGGCCCGCCTGACCGCCAGCGGAACGCTCGACAGCGCCTTTGGTACAGGAGGCAAGGTCGTGACTGCCTTTGCGGGCAGCAGCGCAGACCGTGCGGCAGCCGTACTGGTGCAGCCTGACGGCAGCGTCGTGGTCGGCGGTCAGGCCAGTTTCGGCAGCAGCGCTTCCGGCGTCGATTTCGCACTGGCCCGCTATACCCCGTCTGGCACACCTGACGCAGGCTTTGGCACGGGCGGCCAGCTCACCACGGCCATGACGGCGGGCAGTGCGGCAGACGGGGTGCATGCCCTCGCGCTGCAGGGCGACAAGATCGTGGCGGCGGGCGGAGAAGGAGACTTCAAGGTGGCGCGTTACAGCGCCTCAGGCGTGCTGGACGCTGGTTTCGGCACGGGCGGCAAGGTCAGCAGCGTGTTTGCGGGCAACATCGCGGCGGCACACGCCCTGGTGATCGACGGCCAGAACCGCCTCGTGGTGGCCGGGCACAGCCAGAACGACACCGCCGTGGTTCGCCTCACCGGGACCGGCGCACTCGATTCTACGTTTGGCGACGGCGGCAAGAAGGTGATGGCCCTCAGCGCCGAGAACTGGGACGCGGCGACGGGCCTGGCCGTGCAGGCCGACGGCAAGGTCGTGCTGGGCGGCTGGCTGTACGAAGGCAATTCGTCGGCAGGCAACTTTGCCGTCACGCGCCTGAACGCCAATGGGCAACCCGACGCGGGCTTTGGACAGGGCGGCACCACCATGACGCCCGTTGCTCCTGGCAGTAAGGCCGACGAGGCCCGCGCCGTGGTGCTGCAACCCGACGACCGGATTCCAGCAGTACGAATTGTCGCAGCAGGCGTCCGCAACGACAGCAACCAGGACTTTGCCCTGACCCGGCTCTGGCCCTGAAGTTGCCCCTCAGGTACGGCGGTGGGAAGGCGCTGCGGTGCCTTCCCACCCCGGAGAGGGAACGCACTGATTCACCCCGGCCTGATCACCTGCTTCAAGGAGACGCCATGCAGATTCAAAGAAACCCCATCCGTCGCCTGACCGCCCTGTTCCTCGGCTCGGCCCTGGTGCTTGGCGCCTGTACCACGGCCCCCAGCACCGATCCACCTTCTCCGCCGCCGCCCGGACCGTCCGGGCCCGTGCCGCCTGCCCCGGTCGGCACGCCCCTCGGCTCCCCCATCACAGGTGTGATCGGCCCAGGCGGCGGGCAGCTGGCCCTGCCCGACGGCAGCGTCAGGATCAGCATTCCGCCTGGAGCCCTCAGTCAGGAGCAGACCGTCGGCATTCAGGAGATGACCAACACGGCCACCGGTCAGGTCGGCAAGGCCTACCGCCTGACTCCGGAAGGTCTCACCTTTGCCCAACCGGTCCGGCTGACCTTCGGCTACACCGAGGAGGAGGTGGTCGGCACCGCCCCGGAAGTGCTGAGCCTGGGGTATCAGGATGAGGCGGGCGTCTGGCAGATGTACCGCGAGCCCCAGCGCGATCTGGCGGCCCGAACCGTTTCGGTCGAGACCCGCCATTTCAGCCACTGGTCCAAGCTGGCGGGCTACCAGATTCAGCCGCTTCAGGCAGAGGTCGGCGTCGGCAAAAGTGTGGTGCTGAAGGTGGTGGCGTGCACCCAGGAGACCCAGGACCCGTCTGGAATCACCGTGCCTGTGCCTGCCGACGCCCAGTACACCTGCCGCAAGACTCCAGGCTCCAACGCGGCCCAGAACTGGTCGGTCAACGGCCTGCCTGCGGGCAGCAGCAGTGTGGGAACCGTGGCCCCGCTCTCGTCGCCTGGGGTGGCCGAGTACACGGCTCCGGCGCAGGTACCCAGCCGCAATCCGGTGGCCGTCTCGGTGGCCCTGGCTCGCCCGCGATCTGGCCCGGTGACACTGGTGGCCAACGTGAAGGTGACCGAGCCCCAGGCGTGGCAGGGCTACGTTTTTTATACGGAACGGGGCAGCCAGCCCTGGAAAATGACCGATGGATTCGAGGGCGCGGGCCTGCAGAGCGCCAAACAGACGCACACCTTCAAGGTGGTCGGATTCAGGGAGATAGACGCCTTCAACACCACCCTGGTGCTGGAGCAGGAAGCCTCGGCCGAGTATCTGGATCAGGGCCACAAAGAGAAGAAAATCTACGAGATCTGTGAGGCGTTCGGCCCGACGATCCTGCGCCACCACTTCATTTACGACCGCAATTTCGTGATGCGCGGCTCGCTGAAAACCACGCTTGAAGCGCGGCTCAACATCGTGAACGGACACTACAGTCTGGCGATCAACCCGCAGGACGTGCAGATGACTGGACAGGACACGACGACCGACCTGTACCAAGACGGCTGCGCTCATACCACCAACGACCGCTCGAACAGCAAACCCGTGAAGTATCCCGCCAGTCCGGAACTCCTGAAAGTCGAGGGTCTGCTCGACACCGCTCATCCCAACACGCTGAGCGGACGCTACGAAAATCAGGGTGAACTGTTTACTCAGCGCACCCAGTACCTCGTGAGCTGGGACCTGACCAGAGGCGAATAGGCCTGTGAATGTCCAGGCCCTTGGTTCCACCACACCGGCCCAACACCTCACCCACAGCGGGCCAACATGGCCTGCCCGGAGGACGACCATGAACGCATTGGAACCGACACCTGTCCCTCTTCCCTTGACCTCACAGCCTATTCTGGTCGTCGGCGCGACGGGGGCCATCGGCTCCCAGGTGGTGCAGGCGCTGCTGGTGCGCGGCGCTCGGGTGCGCGTTTTTGTCCGCTCCCCCGAAAAGGTAAGCACCCTCCCAGACGACGTGGAACGCGCCGTCGGCACCCTGGAGGACCGGGAGGCCATCGCGCGGGCCCTGAAGGGCGTCCGGGCCGCCTTCTACGTCTCCCCGCACGACGCCGCCGAGGAAACCCTGGCCGGGAACTTCGTCTCTGCCTGCGAGCGTGAAGGCGTCCGGCTGGTGTTCTCGGGGGTCCATGCCGGCGGCGCGACCCGGCTGTCCCGGTTCGTTCAGCGCACCCTGTTTGGCCTGATGATGCCGCACTACAAACCGAAATTGCGGCTGGCCGAGCGCGTCCGTACCTCGCGCACCAGCGCCGTGGTGCTGGTCCCCGGCAACTATTACCAGATGGATGAGGTGTGCCGGGATGAAGTGCAGGCCGGGCGCTACCCTCTGCCGCTGGGGTTGGTGCCCCGGGTCGATACCCGCGACGTGGGTGAGGCGGCGGCGCGGGCACTCCTCGATCCCGCCCTGCCGTCCGGGGACTATTCGCTGGTGGGCCCCGAGTCTCTGAGCGGCGAACAGACGGCCGCCCACTGGAGCGCGGCGCTGGGCCACGCGGTCTCGTTCGCTCCCGACCTTGCCCTGACGGACGCCCTCTTCGAGCGGGCCTACGGGGGGCGCAAGGCGCTGGATTGCCAGAAGTCTTACCGCCTGGTGGGCAAAATCTCGGTCAAGACCACGCCTGCCCAGGTGGCACAGACGGCCTTTCTGCTGGGCCGTGCTCCCCGCACCTTTGCCGAGTACACCCACGACACGGCGGCGGCCTGGCAGGCCGGGAACCTGGCCGCCGAGCCGCAGGAAGCTCCCCGTCCTGTGTTGGCCTCCTGAATCTTCCTTTCCCTCAATTCAGAGAAAAACGGCAGCCGTGCGGCCCCCTTTCGGGTCGCACGTTTTGTGGTGGCCGGGGGCGACAGGCCAGGGCCACAGGCGGCCAGACCGCGTTCTGTATTCACTAAAAAAGCGAGTTGGGGTACTCTTAAACTCATTCATGGCGCGGATTCGTCACGGCTCTGCTCGGAGGTTGCCGGGCTCACTCATTGGAGGGCCATTTATGCTGGCACACCCCATCCACTTCGTTGCAGCCTGCGGCACAGTCATGGGGCGGCGTCGGTGAGTCCGTCGGCCGCCTGGTCGCTGCGCCTCCTCGGAGACGCGACCCTCAGTGGCGCGGGCCTGCCGGGGTGGAGGCCCGAACGCAAACTGGCGGCCTGCCTGGCTTATCTGGCGCTGGAAGGCCCCACATCCCGCTCGCGGCTGGTCGGCCTGTTGTGGCCGGATTCGCCCGAATCCACCGCACGCAACAACCTCTCGCAGATGATTCGCAAGCTGCGTCTGGCCAGCGGCGCTGATCTGATGGTCGGCACCGACGTGCTCTCTCTTCACCCGGACCTGACCACCGACGCGGTGCAGGCCCGCGACGCCTTTACGCAGGGGCGGCTTCCCGAGGTGCTGGCGCTGGACGGCGAGTTGCTGGAAAACCTGAGCTACGACGATTGCCCGGACCTGGCCGACTGGGTGACCGCCGAGCGCGAGCGGCTCCTGGAATGGCGGGCCCACGCCCGGCGGCACGAGGCGGCCCGGCTGGAGGGGGCCGGAGACTATGAGGCGGCCCTGACCCATGCGCGGGCCCTGCTGGACCTCGATCCCGTGTCCGAGGACGCGCACCGACGCCTGATGCGGCTGCACTATCTGCGGGGCGACCGTCCCGCCGCCCTCAAAACCTACCGCCGCTGCCAGGAGATGCTGCGGCGGGAATTCGGCACCGACCCCCTGCCCGAAACCGCGCACCTTGCCCGCGAGATCGACCGCGGCACGGTATCGGTGGGGCCAGCGCCCAGCAAACCCGAACTGCCCCTGGCCGTCCTGCGCCCGCCGCACCTGATGGGCCGCGAGCGCGAGTGGGCGCAGATGGAGCGGGCCTGGGAGGCAGGCCAGTGGATCTACATCACGGGCGAGCCGGGATCGGGCAAGACGCGGCTGGCTCTGGACTTCGCGGCCA
>JAQBPF010000292.1 GCA_028287665.1 Deinococcus sp.
TGCCGAACCAGCCTTCGGGCAAGTCCTCGCCCCGAATGACCCGCGCCCCCAGTCGGCAGGCCAGTTCGCCGGTGCCGTCGGTGCTGTGGTCATCCAGAATCAGGACTTCGTGTGCGCCCTGCGCCACTACACTGGGCAGTGTGCGCGGCAGGTTGTGCGCCTCGTTGCGGGCCGGAATCAGAATAGATACGCGGGGGCCGCCCGCAGGCAGGGGCCGGGGCCGCAACCGGGGAAACGTGACGGCATTGACCGCCATCACCACCAGCTTGCTGAAGATGAATCCCAGGGCCACCGAGCGGTAGACCCGCCCCCAGTCTGAGTTCCGTGGTGTTCGCTTCACCTGTCCCCCGTAATCCGCGTCAGCATCCGCGCAGGCAGGCTCACCGGATCGTCGGGGGTCACGCGCCGCCCGCACACGCGCAGGTATCCGGCCAGGGGTTGTTCGGGGTCAGAGTCGGCCAGTTCGGCGTCCAGCAGGGCCAGTTCGCGCATCATCGCTTGGGGCAACAACGCTTCCGAAACAGGCGAGCCGAAGCGCAGGTAGGCTTCGGGCTGCTGGCCGCCGCGCAGCGCGACGCGGAGCGCCACCGGAATCAGCGGCACGCCAGCGGTGCGGGCCACCCACGCCGCGCCCGCCCGGACTTCTTGCACCGGGCCAGCGGGCCGAACCGCGCCTTCGGGAAACACCACCAGCCAGCTTCCGGCCCGTGCAAACCGCGCCGCCTCGCGCACCTGCCCGGCAGCCAGGGCTCCAGCCCGCCGCAGAAAAGGAAAGCGGCCCAATTGATGCGGTGTCATGAGTACCCGGAAGTCTGCCCCAGCCCACGCCGCCACTTCAAGCACGAC
Source organism: Deinococcus sp. (assembly GCA_028287665.1). Taxonomy (GTDB): domain Bacteria; phylum Deinococcota; class Deinococci; order Deinococcales; family Deinococcaceae; genus Deinococcus. The sequence continues at coordinate 847 of JAQBPF010000292.1, forward strand.
ATACCCGTCCCACCAGGAATGATGGTTGGGAGCCAACACCGCGCCGCCGCTCGGCCCAAAAGCAGGAAGGCTGCCGCGCACCCACACGCCCGCCAACTCCTGCTGCACGCTGCGCCGAATGCTGCGCCTGACCATCCACGTGGCCCAGGCATGGGCTTCTTTTTTAGGCAGACGTTCAGGCACGCTGCCCGCCCGCTGCCTGCCTGCCCTCTTGCCGCAGCAAGCGTGCCAAGCCCATCCCCAGCAACATCGCCACCAAGGTCACGCCCGCCTCCACATACCGGCCCACCAGCACCAGACCGCCCGGCAAAAAGAAAGTTTCGATGGGATAGGCGAGGGCAAAAGAAGAACGTGTCTGCTGTGACCGGAACAAGTTCGGCGCGATGCGGGTAAACGCCCAGGCGATCCCGGTGCCGACCGCCCACCAACCGATGAAATTCTGAATGGGCGCACCAGCCCACACGGGCGCGGGATCGTTCCAGAGCCAGTAGCGTTGGGCGGTCATCAGCGGCTCCAATCCCACGTCCCAGAGGGCCAGCAGCACCCCCGCCAGCCACGCCCGCCCCCCGGCCAGCAGCAGACCCGCCAGCGTAAAGGCGAACCAGCCCAGCGGCACGATCAGCGGCACAGTCAGCAGCGTGGGCGCGGGCGCGGTGGCATATGAATACACCCCGAACGGAAACCCGGTGCGGCTGCCCAGCACCTCTATGCCGAGGCCTACCGCGAAAGCCAGCGCCGCCATCGACAATGCCTTCGCCGCGTTTTCCTTCTCCTGCACGTACAGGAATGCCGAGACGAACAAGGCCCCGGTACTCAGCAGGCCCAACAAAGAAAACCCTTCGGGCCACAGGGGAACCGGCACTTTCAGCAGCACGTAGAGGGCCAGAAACGCCATCCAGGGGCGGGTCTGGGCGGCCAGTTCAGCGGCGCGGATTCGCAATGTCGGCACAAATTCTGCCCCCAACTGATCGCCCGCCAGCGCCAGCAGGCCCGCCAGTGGTACACCCACCGCAATCCCCGCCCAGCCGCCCGCGTATCCGGCCATCACCGCCAACGCCCCAGCAAAAGCCACGCCCAGCGCAGCAAAAGCCAGCAGCCCGCGCCGAAGCAGCGGGGTCATTTGGAGGCCAACCTCGCTCCCAGGTTCTGCCATTTGCGCTGCGTCAGATCCTTCACCACGATGCGGGCGGCATTGCGCCCCGACGCGCCCATGATGCCGCCGCCCGGATGGGTGCTGGCCCCGGTCAGATACAGCCCCTTGACACCCGGCCAACGGTACTGGCTGGCCTGCATCCACGGCCTGAACGAGAACATCTGGTCAAAGCTCATCTCCAGGTGCATCACGTTGCCCCGGTGCAGGCCCAGGTTGGTTTCCAGCCACTGCGGGGTCTGCACCAGCTCGCCCACGATGGTGTCGCGGGTGCCGGGCGCGTAATGCTCGAAAGCGTTCAGGATGTTCTCGCGGGCCTCGGCGGTGCGCGTTTCCCAACTGCCACTAGCCAGTTGATAGGGGTAATACTGCGCCCACAGCCACAGGGCCTCGCCGCCAGGAGGGGCCAAACTGTCGTCCACAGCGCTGAAACTCATGGCGATCAGCGGCGGGTCGGTGGTGGGTTCTCCGGCCAGATATTCGCCGTAGCCCTTCATCAGTTGCTGCTGGTTTTTGATCAGCAGGCCCAGGCCCACGCGGCTGTCGGGTTCGGTGTGGTTGCGGTACTTCACCTTTTCGCTAAGGGCAAGGCGCAGCACCATGCCGAAGCCGTTGCCGACGCGCACCTGCCGCGCCGCTGCGGGCACATGTTCGTCGGGCAATGCGGCGGCGGTGGTCAGAATGTGGGTGCCCGACACCACCGCGTTGGCCGTGTACATGTCGCCGTTTTCCAGCTCTATGCCCTGCGCCTTGCCGCCCTTCACCACGATCCGTTTCACCGGGGCATTCACGAACACCTGGCCGCCCTCGGATTCGATGGCCCGCCGCAGCGCTTTGGTCAGGCCGCCGCTGCCGCCTTTGGGCCGGGCCACGCCGCCCTCGTGGTACAGCGGATGCCACAGCAAAAACGGCGCACTGAGGGGGTCGGTCGGCGGCGGGCCACTCTGGGCGGCCATCCACACCAGCGGCGCACGCACCCGCTCCTCGGTAAAGTATTCGGCGGCCACATCGCCGTAGGGCCGCAGAATCCGCGAGAGCTGCGCCTGCCAGTCGCGCCCCTTGCCGCTGCTGACCATCATCTTGCCCATGTCCAGCGGCCCCGGCGCAGAGTTGAACAGGTCGGCCACCGAGCGGGCAAACGGCGTCCATTCGTCCAAAAAGTGGCTGTAGGCCTCGCCCTGTCCTGGAAACAGGTTTTCCAGTTCCCGCGCCGTGCGCTCCGGGTCACGGTGAATAAACCACGGTGTTTCCCCGTCCGAGGCGTGAAACATCGGGTCGACTTCCAGGTAATTCAGGCCGTGCCGGGTCAGTTCCAGCTCGCGCACCACGGGCGTCATTCGGATCAGGATGTGGGCGCTGCCGCCGTAATCGAACTGATAGCCGGGCACCAGTTCCTCGGTACTCACGGCCCCGCCCACGATGTGGCGAC
>JAQBPF010000301.1 GCA_028287665.1 Deinococcus sp.
ACATGTTTGCCTGCGGCGATGGCCGCCAGACTGAGCGGCAGGTGCGTGTCGGTGGGCGTGCAGACATCCACCATCTCAATATCGGGGTCTTGCAGCATCTCGCGGTAATCGGTGTACACCCGCCGCGCCCCGAACATCTGGGCCAGTCGGTGGGCCCGTTCCGGCACGCTGTCGCAGATGGCGACCAGGTCGACGCGGTCATACGCGGCGTAGCCCGGCAGGTGGGCCGATTCTGCCCAGGCATGGGCGCCGATCACGCCGACGCCAAGTTTTTTGGAAGAAGTCATGGCAGGGCCTTTCCGATGCTGTTCACGTAGGTCTCCAGTTCGTCGTAGTTGTGGAAGCCCAGCTCGCGCTGACCGTCCTCGATTTCGTAGATCATTTCGCAGAGCCGGGCGTTCAGGCGGGTGTCGGCTCCGACCCGTTCGCCAAAGGCAATCAGCTTGCCGTTGCTGGAGCGCACTTCGCTGGGGCGGTTGCGGTACACGATGTCCCACCAGATCCCGCTGCCTTTTTTCTTGAAGCTGTGGGCCTGCGGTTTCTGGTCTTTTTTCAGGAGCCAGATGGCGTGCTGAATGTTGTCCAGCAGCTTCTGCGTTTCGCCGGGGGTGGTGGGCTTGTAGTTGGCCGGATCAAAAAAGTCGAAGGCTTCGACCTGAATGCCGTTGGCCTCGGCAATTTCCAGGGCCTCGCGCACCACCGCGCCCGCCACACGGGCGTAGCGTTCCGACCCCAGGCTCTCGGTGACGGGGGCGTTGACCAGCGCGCTGAACACCACCTGGGCGCTGTACACCTCTTTGGCCCAGATCTGGCCCCAGATGTTGTCGGAGAGTTGCACCTCGGTCAGCGCTTCCAGGCAGCGGGCCAGTTCCAGCAGGCGCGGCGTGCGCTGGCCGGTCATTTCTCCCAGTTGAATGGGGCCTTCATGCACGAATTCGATATGGCCGGGATCAACCAGCGCGCCGCCGTAGTTGGGAATACTGCCCATGACGCGCTCTGCGCCGCCCAATCCGGCCTGTTCCAGCCGCGCAATCAGGTCAGGCTCATTGAAGCCGTTCTGATAGGACACCACGAATGTCTCCGGCCCGAACAGCGGCAGAACGCTTTCCAGTGCTTCCAGGCTGTGCTGCGATTTGGTGGCGATCATCACGCATTCAAGCGGTCCGGTCAGCTCGTGCGGGTGCAGGGCCTTCACGTCAAAGTGCAGGTCGCCCCGAACGCCGTCTACCTGGAGTCCATTGGTCTTGAGGGCGTCGATATGTTCGGCCCAGCGGTCCGTCAGGGTCACGTCGTGGCCCATTTTGGACATATAGGCCCCCGCGAGGCCGCCGATGGCACCGGCCCCAATGATGGTTATCTTCATGGTTGTTTCCTTGGGTCAGAACGACTTGGGTGTGAAGAGAAGGTCGAACGAGAAGAAACGGGGAACGCTCTGTTCAGTTGCGGGGATCGAGCGCGTCCCGCAGGCCATCGCCCAGAAAATTGACGGCCAGCACCGTAAACAGGATCATCAGGCCGGGGAAGACGGCCAGCCACGGCGCCCCCTGAAGCCACTGGCTGGCCGAGTTGAGCAGGTTGCCCCAGGTGGGCGTGGGCGGCTGAACGCCCAGGCCCAGAAAGCTCAGGGCACTTTCGAGCATGATGGCGCTGCCGACAGCCAGGGTGGTGGACACCACGACGGGGCCAATGGCGTTGGGCAGAATGTGCCGGAACATGATCCGTCCGTGGCTGCCCCCCAGAGCGCGGCTGGCTTCCACATATTCGCGCTCGCGCAGGCTCAGGAATTGGCCGCGCACCAACCGCGCCGTGCCCATCCAGCCCAGAGCGCCGATGATGCAGATCAGCAGGGTGACGCTGGGCCGGATCATGCCGCTGACCAGAATCACCAGCGGCAGCAGAGGAATCGACAGCACGACATCGGTAAAGCGCATCAGCAGGGTATCGATCCAGCCCCGGTAGTAGCCGGCCAGGGCGCCGATGAGCGTGCCCAGCAGCGTGGCGATCAGGGCGCTGCTGATGCCCACCGACAGGGAGATCCTCGCGCCATACAGCACCCGCGTCAGGGCGTCGCGGCCCAGTTCGTCGGTGCCCATCGGGTGGGCGCGGCTGGGCGGCTGCGGCGTGCCGATGATGTCGAGGTCCTGTCCATCAAAGGTATACGGCGTGAGTTGCGGGGCCAGCAGGGCGGCGACGCCCATCAGCACCAAGACCCCGAGGCCGATCAGGGCCAGCTTATGCTTGACGAAGGTCCGTAAAAAGCGCCGCCAGGGCGATTCGGTGCGGGTCACCCGAACAGGGACGGGGGCGGGAGAACTGAGCTCAGTCATAACGGATCCTGGGGTCGGCAGCAGCGTAGGCGAGGTCGGCCAGGACGTTGGTGATCACCAGGGCAAAGGAACCCAGCATCATCAGGGCCAGCAGCACGGGGTAATCCCGGCCGTTCATGCTCTCGATAAAGAGCCGTCCGATGCCCGGCCACGCAAAAATCGTTTCAGTAATGACCGCGCCGGACAGAATGCCTGCAAAATCGAGGGCCACCACCGTAATGACGGGAATCAGGGCGTTGCGCAGGGCGTGGCGGTACACCACCTTGTTGTGGGGCAGGCCTTTGGCTTTGGCTGTGCGCACGTAGTCCTGACTCAGCACTTCGACCATGCTCGAGCGCATGTACCGGCTCCATCCCGCCACATTGGCAAAGGCCAGAATCAGGGCGGGCAGCGCCAGATGCCGCAGCAGATCCACCAATGAATTCTCTCCGATGGTCTGCATGCCTGCAGAGGGCAGGATCCGCCACTGCACGGCAAACAGCAGTTGCAGCATGAGGGCCAGCCAGAACACGGGCATGCTGATGCCCAGGAAGGACATGAACGTGATGCCGTAATCCGTGGCGCTGTAACGGCGCACGGCGCTGAGAACCCCGAGCGGCACGGCCACCAGCAGGGCCAGAAAGAAACTGGACCCGCCCAGAACGATGGTCGGCCACAGCCGCTCCGAAATTTCGGTAACGACGGGGCGGGCCGTGCGGATGGAATAGCCCCACTCGCCCGTGAAGAAGGCCGTGACCCATTTGGTGTACTGCACGGGCAGCGGCTGATCCAGGCCCAGCGCCACTTTCATCTGGTCAAGGGCTTCTTGAGAGACGCTCGGGTTGTCGGCGTAGACATCCATGGGGGTTCCGGGGGCCAGGTGGAGCACGCCGAACAGCACCAGCGAGACGCCCAGAAGCAGCGGAATGGTTCCCAACATACGTTTCAGCAGATAGTTCAGGGTCACGTTCGCCAGGACCTCGGTTGCGAGAGGCAGAGCCCAGAGGTACCGGACTCTGCCTACAGGAGGGCGCTTACTTCTTCAGATACCAACTGCTGGTATTGACGAAGTTCGTCATGTTGGTGGGGTTGGGCACGAAATTCCCAAGCTTGTTGGTGACGGCAATTACCGAGAGGTTGGTGGTGATCGGAATGGTGGGCAGCACCTTCGTCAACTCGGCCTGGAATTCCATCAGGGCCGATTTCTGTACGGCGGGATCGAGCGTGTTCTCGGCGCGGTCCAGCAGAGTGTCGATTCTGGGGTTGCTGAAGCCCTGCCCGTTGTTGACGCCGCCCGTCTTGAAGAAGACGCTGTACACCGGATCGGCGCTGGTGATCCAGCCGCTGTAGAACACGTCGTAGCCGCCCTTGTAGCGGGCTTCGCGGAAGGCGACGCCCGTCTTGTTGTCGGGCTGAAGCTCGATACCTACGGCCTTCAGGCTGCTGATGATGACCTGCTGGGCGACTTCATCGTTGGCCCGTCCGGCCTGAACCAGAATCTTGTAGCTCATGCGCTGGCCGTTCTTGACCCGGATGCCGTCTGGGCCGGGTTTGTATCCGGCGGCGTCCAGCAGGGCCTTGGCCTTGGTGGGATTGTAGGGATACTTGGTGACGTTCCGGTTGCTGGCCGAGAAGACCGGAACCACCACGGTATCGATAGGCTTGGGAAACCCTCCCAGCGCTTTGGAAATGGCGCTCTTGTTGATGGCGTAGGCGAACGCCTGACGCACGTTCAGGTCACGCAGCGCTTCTGGCCCTTTGAAGTTGAAATCGAGGTGCTGCCAGCTCAATACGTTGTTCTTGACGATATTCATGTTGGGCAGCGCGTCCAGTTGGGTGACCTGTGCATACGGCACGCTGGGCGTCATCTGAATTTCGCCGGACTTCAGCTGGGTGACCAGCGTATTGGCGTCTGGAATGATTTTGAACACGATCTGGTCGAGGTAGGGCAGCTGCACGCCCTTGCTGTCCTTGCGCCAGTACAGGGGATTGCGTTCCACGATCACGTACTGGCCGCGGCGGAATTCCTTGACCTTGAACGGTCCGGTGCCCAGCGGTTTTTCGTTGTAGACGTCGGTGTTCAGGTCTTTTCCTTCAAGGGCGTGCTTGGGGAAAATCCCGAAGGTGAACAGCGTGCTGGCGTAATCCGGCGCGACCCGCTTGTAGTTGACCACGGCGGTGTAGGGGTCCGGGGTATCGATGGAGCTGACGTCTTCACTGCCGTCTTTGGATTCGGCAATGAATTTGGGATTCTTGATGGCCTCCCAGGTAAATTTCACGTCCGCGCTGGTAAAGGGTGCGCCGTCCGACCATTTCACGTTGCGGCGCAGCTTGTAGGTGATGCTCATCTGCTTGCCGTCAGCGCTGAGTTTGATGCCTCCGTTTTTGATGGTCGGTACGGTGGTGGCCAGCACGGGGACGTAGTTGGCGTTCTTGTCGGGCGCCAGCAGGCCCTCGACCACGGTGGCCTGGACGTCGCCCAGATAACCCGTGGAGTAGACGTTCAGCGTGTCGATGTCGTAGCTGAGTCCGACGGTAAGGGTTCCGCCACGTTCCTGAGCCAGAGCGGTTCCGCAGAGCAGAATGCTGGTGAGGGCCAACAGAAGACGGCCTTTTCGCGATACGGAATGCTGGCTGATCGGACTTAACTTCATGGGAACCTCCTGAATAGGGGACACAGAACGTTTTCGCGGCCATTTCCTAACTACAAGCGTTGTTTGCTTAGCAGTGAGTGTGAGGGTGCTGACAGAGAAATGTCAAGCGCGCAACAGGAAATTATTCCGTCAGATAGAATAAGTTGTATAGATATAGGTTCCACATCGTGGAATTTACGTCTAGGATAGAGACCAAGGAGAAACTAAATGACTACCAGTACGCCGCAGGACCATGAGATTGGCCGTCGTCTTACCGCCCTTACCATTGGAATGGACCATCTGGAACGCCGCCTGTCGCGGGGTCACGGCGTGCTGGACAGTGAAGGGCTGGTGCCAATCTATCTGGGTGACCAGCTGGTGCCTGCCACGCCTCTGGCCGACTGGGACGCAGTGCAGCACGAACTCAGCTCGCTGGAGCAGGCGGCGTCGAGTCTGGAAGCCGGACCCCGACGGGTCTTTTTGGACGACATGTTCCGTTCGTTGCGCACTGCTGCCCGCCTGTTCGAAGGCGAAGAGCTGAGCTTCAAAGAAAAACTGGAAGGATTGGTGGGCGTTCCGGCACAGGCCGTCGACCCCGAGCAGATCGAAAGCATGAAATTGGACGTGGACCGGGTGCTGATGGACGCTGGATACCGTCAGGGCACGGTCGCAGAGCGGGTGGCCCGCTGGGAGCAGGAACAGGCCATCCCCACAGAGCGACTGGAAGCCGAATTCAAGCTGCTGATGGACGATGCACAGGCCCGCACGGACCGCCTGATCTACGCCACCGGCGACTACCAGATGCAGCTCAACACCCTGCGCGGCGTCCCCTTCACGGCCCGCTGCAATTTCAACGAAGGCCAGATGGACCTGAACGTGGATCTCAGCTTTACGCGCAGCGCCCTGAAACATCTGGTGGCGCATGAGGTGTTCCCCGGCCACTCGACCCAACTGCTGCTGACCCGCGACTGGGCCCAGCAGGGCAAAAGCACCGCCGATGTGCTGCTGTGCACCACCAACGCGGTAACGGGGTGCGTGCAGGAAGGCATCGGAGATCAGGGCGTGCATCTGATCGACTGGATCGAAGACGAGGGCGATCTGCTTCACCGGGCCTTGCGGCGGGTGCGCAGCGCCACCGCCACCAGCGCTGCCTGGTACCAGATGGGCGAAGGCTGGCCCGAAGCCCGCGTGATCGAGTATCTGGAACAGCACAGCTTTGGCCAGCGGCCCTGGATTGAGGGGCGCGTGCGCTTTGCCAGCTATCCGTTCCGTGGTCCCTTCATTGCCAGCTACTGGTTTGGCGACGAGGCGGTGCGGGAAGTCCGTGAACGCACACTCCCCGAAGACCGGGCTGCATTTGTGGAATACCTTTATGGTCAGATGCATTCACCCCGGAGCCTCCTGATGTTTGATCCCCAACGACGTGCAACCGCATGAGCGAAAATGTTCAGAGCGTTGAGCGTGCCCTCGACATTGTGGGAACCATCGTTGCCGCACACCGTCCCCTGAGCATTGCCGAGCTGTCTCAACAGATGCAGCTGGCCCCGAGTACCATTCACCGCATTCTGCAGACGCTGTCGGCGAAGGGGTACGTCTATCAAGACACCCTCAGCAAGCGCTACGACATCGGTCCCGAAATCGTAGAGATCTCACGGTCACTGTACCTGCGCTACGACCTGGTGCGCCGGGTGCGGCCCTACCTGCAAGAATTGGTGGACTGCACGGGCGAAACCGCGCACCTGGCCGAGCTGTACGGCACGACCGCCATGTACCTGAGCCAGCTGGAGCCCCTGACCATGATGCGAATGTTCACCACCCCCGGCAGCATCACGCCGCTGACCTGCTCTGATGTGGGCAAACTGTTTTTGGCCGATCTGCCGCCCAGCAGCGTCAAACGAATTGTGGACAAGGTGGGGCTGATTCCGCGCACGCCCCACACCCTGGTCAGCTGGGAGCAGCTTCAAGACGAACTCCAGACGGTGCGCGATCAGGGCTACGCCGAAGATAACGAGGAGCGTGAGTTGGGGGTGCGCTGCCTGTCGGCTCCACTGAGCAACGGGGCAGGCAAAGTCATCGCCGCCTTGGGCATAGCCGGACCTTCCGGGCGGCTGACCAAGGAGCGGGTGCCTGAACTGAGTGAGCAGATTCGCGCCATTGCCCGCCGCGCCGCCCATGACCTGATGCTCGTGGCCAGTCCTGTGCTCGAGCCGGTCTACCTGGAGTCGCTGCCCTCATGACCGCCACCCTCCGCCTTGAAATTCAGCCTGCCGAGTACCGCGCCCGCCGGGAGCAGTTGACGGCAGCGCTGCAGCAGCACGGCTACGACCTGATGTGCGTGTTCGGTCCCACGCGGGTGGCGTACCTGACCGGATTTTTCTTTGCAGCCACCGAGCGTCCTGTGGCAGCCATCATCACCGATGACGGCGAATGCAGCCTCTTTATTCCGCAGCTGGAATCGGACCATGTGCGCCAACAGTGTCCAGAACTGAGCCAGTTC
>JAQBPF010000044.1 GCA_028287665.1 Deinococcus sp.
TTGAGCCTACTTCCTCTTGCAGTGCTGTGCACGGCGCAGGCGGGCACGCCAAACGCCGCCACGTTGGACGGCGTCAAAATCTACCTGGACAGCAAATTGACGCGGCAGGTGGCTGGGACGCAGGCACTGACGCGTGCTGCCGACGCTTATTACGCTCTGGCCAGACAGGCCAAGTTCGATTACCGGGGACTGTCCAAAAATCCGGCCACCCGCGCCGCCGTACAGCAGGCCCGCGCGGGGTGGAGCGCCGCCAGCCCAGCCTATGAGGACATCGAAGGCATCGTGGCGGGTGTAGAACGCCTGAGCGAATTTGACGTGATTCTGGATGCCGGAACCAGCGGCGCAGAGGGCGGGAGTGACGTGGTTCCCTTTGACCTGAAGCTGCCCAACGGCAAAACGCTGGCCAAGCCCGGCAATCTGTTTGGCGTCAACGAGGGCACGCTCTGGGGCACCGTCAAGGCATTTGGCAGCGGCGTTCCCTTCGATGTGAACGGCAACGGAAAAATGGACTTCGGCGACCAACTGCCCGATGCGAACGTGCTCAAAGCGGCAGCGGCAGACTTGCACGCGCAGACGTTGCGGCTTCAGGCGGCGGCCAAGGCGTGGCGGCCCACCCGTGAGGATGTGTTCGGCGCCTTGGTCGGCAACGTGCCCACCGTCGGCCCGGTCTTTTTTGAAGACTGGAAATCCAGCCCCTTTGTGCTGGGGCAGGCCAGCACCCGCAAAGATTTCGTGGTGATCTCGCGCATGTCGGACCTCAGCGGCAATGTCAGTTCGTGGCAGGCCATGTATGCGGGCCTCAGTGCCGATGTGAAGGGCAAGAATGCTGGACTGGACAGCCAGATCACGGCGGGCCTGAATGAACTGGCAGGCTTTGTGGGCAAACTGGTGGGCCGCGAGCAGACGCGCCGCTACAGCCCCGAACAGGCCGAAGCCCTCCAGCGCGAGGCCCAAAACCGCGCCACCGTGATCACTGGGCGGATCACGCAGGCGGCGGCGTTGCTGGGCGTCAAGACGCAATGAACAGGGGAACCGCAGTGAATGGCTGGGGGATGGGGCTGGCCCTGCTGGGGTCCGCCCACGCCGCCGACCTGGCCACCCCTGCCGAAACGGTGCGGGCACGCTTGGCCGATGCGGGGCTGGAAGTCAGTTTTGACCGCGTGGAGGCGGCCCGCTTGGTGGGGGAAGCCCAGCAGAGCTTTGCCACCATCGCGGTGCCGCTGCGGCTTGCCGATGCCGCTGCCACCCGTAAGGTAGAAGTCGCGCTGGAAGCCGCCGCACAGGCCGCTACCGCCGGAAATGAACCTGCCTTGGCACAGGCCCGCGCCGGGGCATGGACGGCCCTCCTGCGTGCCGCCAACACTGGGCTAGACGCGAATGTAAAGGCCGGAAACGCCGCCGCCGCCCGTGATTGGCTGGCGGTGCGTGAATTCCGGGTGGCCAGTCCCCTGACCCGCCTCACGGCCGACGCAACAAGTGCTGTAGAAGCCTTGGCCACCGGACAAATCACCCCCGATGCCGCCCTGAAAGCGGTGCGGGCCGATGTGCTGGACGGGTATCAGGCCCGCTTCAACGACGCTCTGCGCGACCTCAGCACCTCGCAAGCGCGGGGATTCCGCACCCTGGCCGCCGAACAGCAGGCCCTGGCCCAGGGCTATTTCCAGCTGTTGCGGCCTGCCTACGCCGCGCAACGGTCTGAGGCTCAGGCCCAGGCCCTCACCGCTGAACTGGCGGCCCTGCCCAATTCGCTGGGCCGCGTGCAGGCCGCTCTGGAAGGCTTCCGCGCCGCGCCCCTGAGTGACCGGGAAGTGCGGGCGCGGGCGTCTCAGGTCACGCGCTTTCTGGCCCTGGTTCCGGTGGAATATGGGCGCGGCGTGAAGCTCGACGGTGGACAGGCTGTGGTGGCGCAGGACGTGGAGGTCCATGAGGCCCGCACCTTTTTGGCCGGATCAACGGCTGCACTGGCCGATATAGCGCCAATGCTGCCCGACCAGGTGGCCGCCCGCCGTCTCAGTGCCGGATTCGCGTCTCTGACCGCTGCGCTGACGCCGCAGAGTATGAAGGCCGCTGTGTGGTCTCCCGCCGATCTGGGCCGCCGCGTGGACGCCCTGCTGGCCGAGACCCGCGCCGCCCTGCCCGCCGAGTGGCAAAAGCAGGAAGCCGGAGCCGATCTGGACGTGGTGCGGACCCAACTGGACGCCGTGGTGGCCGCCGCCGCCGCCGGAGACTGGCAAAGTGCCGAAACGGCCCGGCTGGACGCCTACGCCCTGCTGGAAAGCGGCACCGAAGCCCGAATCGCCGTGTTCAACCCGGATCTGAAAACCCAGTTGGAAGGCCTGCTGTGGAATGCCCAGAAGCCTGCGGGGCTGGCTGCGCTGATCCGGGCCAGAGCCTCAGAGAGCGAATTTAAGACCACACGGGCCGCACTGCAAGGCGTGCTGGCCGATGTGGCCCGCATTCTGGGCACCGAAGTCGCCCCCGCTGCCGTGGCCACCAACGCCGGAATCATCGTGTTCCGCGAAGGGTTGGAAGCCGTGCTGATTCTGGCCGCGCTGATGGGATCGCTGCGCCGCGCCGAGGTGATTCATCTGCGCCGCCCGATGTGGGTGGGCGCGGCGGGAGCGTTTGTGGCGACCGCCGCCACCTGGTTCGTGATGCAGCAGGCACTGAGCTTGCTGGGCCGCTACGGCGAAAAACTGGAAGCCGTGGTCAGCCTGATCGCCATTGGCGTGCTGCTGCTGATCATGAACTGGTTTTTTCATCAGGTGTACTGGACCG
>JAQBPF010000329.1 GCA_028287665.1 Deinococcus sp.
GGACAGCGGGCCCACTCAGGGTACCCGGCGGAATCTGCCTCCTTCAATGGTGGGGGGGCACTCTGCTGAGGTCAGCTCAGTGGCCAGGCCCAATGAGAGCGTTTCCGATCAAGCGCATCTCTCCCCACCCGCTCTGGTCTGAATCCAGTTCCATCCCCATCCTGGCCAGCTCTGACCCGGGTGAATTCCAGGTTTTCTGAGACGGTCAGGTGCTGTACTGATCGGAAGTTCACGTGGGTCTGAGCGCTGGAAGCGAAAGTGGACCGGGCCGTAGCTCACCGGAATGTTCCGGTTCCCTTCAGAGATCAGCTGAGCGGCCCGGTTCAACTGGCTGACTTTCCGCTGCGGGCAGGGTGAAAAGAAAGGTGGTGCCTTGACCTGGTGTGCTTTCCAACCAGATGCGCCCGCCATGCCGCTCGACGATCTTCTTGCACACGGCCAGTCCGATCCCGGTGCCCTCGTAGCTCTCCCGGCCATGCAGCCGCTGGAAGATCTCGAAGATCCGCTCGAAGTACTGCGGCTCGATCCCAATCCCGTTGTCTGAGACTGCAAAACGCCAGCCGTCTCCCTCAGGCTCGGCGGACACGTGCACCTGTGGCTCCACGCCCGCCCGGCGGTACTTCAGCCCATTGGACATCAGGTTCTGGAGCAGCTGATCCAGTTGCGCTCCGTCCGCCAGCACCACAGGCAGCTCTCCCCGAGTGATGCTCACGGCGGAAGGCCCCGTCCCTTCCTGCAGCCGCCTCGCCACGGCGTCGAACACGGCCTCAGTGTCGACGGGCAGCAGTTCGCCCTGCTGGGTGTGGACCCGTGAAAAGGCCAGCAGGTCGTCCACCAGCCGCTTCATGTGCTCGCCGCCCTCCACGATCTGGCGCAGGTAGACTCGGCCCCGCTCGTCCAGCAGGGTGCCGTAGCGCCGGTCGATGATGCCCGCGAAACTCGTGACCGCCCGGATGGGCGCCTGCAGGTCGTGCGAGGCGATGTAGGCAAATTGCTCCAACTCCGCATTGCTGCGCCGCAGTTCCTGGTTGGCCTGCTCTAGATGGCGCTGTGCATCCAGGCGTTCGGTCACGTCCAGCGACACGCCCACCACCTCGGTCACCTCGCCTGCCGGGTTCTTGACGGGGATGAACCACGTCTCCAGGGTGATGCCCTTCGAGTCGAGGTGGATCAGGTCATGTGCGTCTTCACCGGCCAGCGCCCGGTTCAGTCGACGGCCCTCACGCAACTCCGGCTCGTGCGAAAACATTGCCGTGGCCTTGTGTCCCACCGCCTGCCCCGCTTTCAGGCCGAGTTTGGCCAGCAGGCTGCCCTCAGAGAGCGTAAATACTCCTTGTTCGTCGGTGGCGAACAAGATGATCGGCGCGTGCTCCGCTGCCACTTTGAGATAATGCTGGGTTTTGTTCCGGTGACGTCGCGCCTCCAGGCTCTCCAGCGCGAGACTGAGACTGCGCGTCACCGATTCCATGACCGCTTTCTCCGCGCGTTCCCAAGGCCGTCTCTTGCCGAACAGCACCACGGCAAATACCCCCCGGGGACGGCCTTCGACCATCAGAGGAAAGGTGGCGGACGCCCCCAGGTGGGCCACCAGCTCGCCGATGTGATCGGTGTCCTGGGCATACTGGTCCTGGTAGTAGGGCGCGTGGGTCGTGAAGGGCGTCAGCAGGTTGCCCGCCTCGTGATAGGGCAGGCCAGCATCTGCGACCGCTTGCAACGCCTCACTCCGCAGCTCTCCCGTCTGCGCCCGCAGCCTCCACCATTCGCCCTCAGGTTCGAAGTACAGCGCGTAACCGTCGGGCAGTAAAGAAAGCACCAGGTGTTGCGCCCGCTGAATCAACGTATACGGCTCGTCATACAGCGTCAGGTTGCGGGTCAGTTCAGCAAAGGCTTCCAGCGCCCGGGTGCGGGCCTCGAGTTCGGCATTCTGGAGTTGCAGTTGCCGCGTGACCTCGGTGCGCTCCAGGGTGATGGTCAGCCCGCGCACCACGGCACGGACCAGGGCTTTCTCGCGCTCACTCCAGGCCCGCGCCTCCCGTGTGCCGACCGCGAAGAGACTGCGGGTTTCGCCGCTGACGACCACCGGCAAGAGTGCCACGGCGCCGTACGGAGTGGTGCTGGGCAACGCATTGGCTTGGGCATTCCACCCGTCCACGAAGACGGCCTCGCGGGAGCGCGCGGCCTCGCTAAAATCGGGCGCAGCCTCGGGCACCCCCGCCTGAATCTCCGCGGCGACCTCCGGCCGCACGTCCTCAGACCAGGCCCGCGCCTTCCAGAGGCCGTCTTCCCCTTCGTAGTAGGCGACGCTGACGTGCTGCAGGCTGGCACGCACCACCCGGATCGCCTGCCGGGCCAGGGCCAAGACGTCGCTCTCCGTGCCCACCGCCTCCTTGTAGGCCACAAAAGCGTCCAGAGCAGCGCGTTCCTCTTCGAGTTCGGCGGTGCGGGCGGCGACCCGCGCTTCCAGGGTGTGGGTGAGCCGGGCACGACCGAGGGCCACCGCACACTGCGCCGCCAAGGTCCGCAGAAAACGGATCTCCGCTTCCGTGAAGGGATGCGGCTCCTGAACGTCAAGGATCAAGACCCCGAAAGGCTGGTCATCCAGGAACATCGGCAGCACGGCCGTGGCGACCGCCGCCATCGCACCGGTGCGGGCTTCGAGTTCCGGATAGGCCCGTACCAGGTCACCCTGATCTTCAAAGAACAGCGGCTCTCGCCGTCCCAGGGCGGCGCCTGCTGGCCCGTGCTCAGCCACGGGGCCGCCTTGCCAAATCGTTTGAACGCCCTGTTCGTCGCCCTGGATTGCCGCGATCTCGAGCCGCTCGCCGGTCTCGTCGACGAGCAGGACGGCTCCAGCAGTGGCGTTCAGTGCCTGGAAGGCAGTGGTGAAGACGAGCTCAAATACGTCCTCCGGAGTGCGGGCGGCAGCAAAGCCTTCCATGATGGCGGGCAGGCCTTCGTTGAGGGAGAGAGGCACCCCGGAAGGCGCGGTGGAATGGCTGGACACGAGGTCAAGATACTGTTGGCAACAGGCGCTATTGGGAGAAAATCGGCTTTCCTCGCGCTTGTTGGTTCACCTGAAACTGAACTGTTGCGTGGTCACAAGCCTGAGCCGTCAAAAGTTACCGAATCCTCCCACGGGGACCGAGCACTCTCACCGATCTACGCGGCGTCAGGAACGGCAGCCACAGGAACTTAAGGGGCGTAAACGCACCCA
>JAQBPF010000435.1 GCA_028287665.1 Deinococcus sp.
CTGCGCGAGAGCGAGGGGATGCTGTAGGGCGGGCTGGCCCCACCGTAACCCGTCCCCCTGCGCCCTGCTGACCCTTCGGCCTACACTGACGGTGTGCTGGCCGCCCGCTCTACTCTGCATCAGCCTGGGCCTGACCCCCTTGCCCCCGAATCCACGCGCTACGCCCGCCTGGAGGGGTTTTTGCGCGAAATTCTGGGCGGGGGCGTGGCGCTGCTGCATGAGGATGAGGCCGTGCCAGCCCACACCGTCAAGGCCGCCGATCTGGGCTGGACAGAGGCCGTGCGGCGCGGCTTCGGCTTTGCCGACGTGTACCGCCATCAGGCCGACACCTACCGCCTGATGCACGCTGGTGAGCATGTGATCGTGACCACCCCCACCGCCAGCGGCAAAACGGGCGCGTTTTTTCCGGCGGTCTTCGAGCGGCTGGAGGCCAATCCACAGGCCACGGCCCTGTTTGTTTATCCGCTGGTGGCGCTGGGTCAGGATCAGCGCGACAAGCTGAATGCCTTCCGCGATCAGGGCCGGTTCGATTGGCAGATCGAGGCGTTTCAGGGCGGCGCACAGCCCGCCGACATTTTTAAGACAGGCGTGCGGATGGTCACGGCCACGCCCGACAAGCTGCACTGGTCGCTGACTCATCCCAAAGTTCGGGCCTTCCTCTCCACACTGGCTTTCGTGGTGCTGGATGAGGCGCACACCTACCGGGGCGGTTTTGGAAGTGAGGTGGCCGGGATGCTGCGCCGCCTGCTGGATCTGGCGCGGGCGCTGGGGGCCAACCCGCAGGTCATTCTAAGCACCGCCACCATCGGCAATCCCGCCGAATTTGCCCGCGAACTGGTGGGGATCGACGCCGTGGAGGTCAGCGAATCGGGGGCGGCGCGGCACGGCAAACGCTACTATCTGGCCGACCACAGAGGACAGCCACGCCGGTTCTGGGACGCCGTGATGAATGCCAGCGCCGCGCACGGCCTGAAAGTCCTGGCCTTTTTTCGGGGCCGCTCCCGCGCCGCGCGGCTGTATTCCACCTACCGCGCCCAACCGCGATACGCCCGCGCCGCGCATCTGTACATGGCAGGCACCAGCGACCGCGAAGGCCGCCTGTCCGAGTTCCGGCGGGCCTCCAGCGGGGTCATGTTTGCCACCAACGCCCTTGAAGCTGGGGTAGATATCGGGGATCTGGAGATCGTCATCATCGACGGCTATCCGGGATCACGCATGGCTTTTCGGCAGATGGCAGGCCGCGCTGGGCGGGTGGCCCCCGGCCTGGTGCTGTATCTGCCTGCCCTGAACGATCAGGGTGTGCCCCAGCCCGTGGACGCCTTTTACAGCAACACGGGCAATTTTCATGAGCTGGTGAAGGGCCAGATCGAAAAGGCCGTGGTGGAGGCGGGCAATCCTTATCTGTCGCCCCGGCACCGGCAGCGTGGGCAGGAGGAATTCCGGTCGGCGGGCCTGCCCACAGAAACCTCGGTTCTGACCCGCAGCAAATACTGGAACCTGCGCGGCGAGGGGAGCGCCAAATTTGCGGTGATCGAGGCTGCCGACTGGGAAACTCGCGGCCTGCGCTGCTTCGACGCGCCGCTGGAGTCGCCCAGCCAGCACTACGCCCTCACCGAAAAGCATGAGGGGGCGGTATTTTCGCTGGACGGGCAGGGCTACAAGGTGCTGCGCTGGGAGGAACACCCGCCCGGCACCGCCATCGTGGTTGAAAAATTTGAGGCCGCCAATCTGTTTACGCGGGGGCTGTACGCCATCGACGTGCAGCCCGCCAAAATGGGCGACTGGGTGCGGCGCGGCCCGCTGGCCTACCGTCACGGCGAGGTGATCATTCGCCGCCGCTACACCGGATTCATGATGATGCGGCAGGTCTTCGAGCGCGTGTGCAGCGGGTGTGACCGCGATCCCGGCCCCAGCGAGCGCACCTGCCGCGCCTGCGGGGGCCGCATTCAGGACCGGATGCAGGATCACAAGCTCAGCGAGCACCTGTACGACAAGCCGCTGGAGTTGCCGCCCTTCCGCACCAGTGCGCTGGAAGTGGGCCTGGACCCGGCAGCCACCGAGCGCCCCACCGCTGTGGCCCACACGCTGAAGCACCTGCTGCAAAAGGTGACGCCTGAACGGGTGGCCTGCGATGAGGGTGACCTCGCCGGGGCGTTTCGCGAGGGCCGCGACACCTATTTTTTCCTGTATGACGACTGGCTGGGCGGCCTGGGCGTGTCACGCCGCGCCTTCGAGAGCATGGATGATCTGCTGGCCCGCGCCTACCAACTGACGGCCAAGACGTGCTGCACCAGTCCCGGTGGGTGCTACGAATGCATCGCCGTCAGTCGGTGCTTTTCGCCCTTTCTGGCCAGTGGTGAGCGCCGCCCCACCGACAAGGCCGCCACCCACGCGCTTCTCCAGGGATTGCTGGGCATAGAAACCACCGCTCATGTGCCCGACGCCGTTCCACTCCCCGACCCCGCCCCGGCCCTTCCCGCCGCGTGGCCCCTGCAAGCCCGCGAGTTGCTGGATCTGCACGGCCTCTCGCTGCCGGAAGTCAGCGCCCGCCTCGGCATTCCCAGCCGCGAGTTGCAGCGGGCGGTCAGCACCACAGACGCGCTGCGTGTGACGCATCCAAAATTTGGCGAGGGCGTATTTATGGGCGGCTCTCATCAGGGAGACCGGCGCGAGGTGCTGATCTATTTTCCTGGCGTGGGCCAGAAGCGCCTGCTGCTGGCCTTCGCAGGCCTCACTGTGGTCCCAGGGCCAGCCACACGCGCTGGACGTGGCGGGCAGAATTCCAGACCGACCTGAACGGCCGCCTCCATTGGGCACAAACCTGACCGGGTATGCCCTCCCCTGTTGACCACCCGCGCCTTTCATGTCTATACTCTGGTTCGCCGTTCGGTTTAGGGCGGCGTGGGTCATGTGCTTTGGGGTGGCAACATCCGCAGCGCTAAGACAGAAGGCTGTTTAGGGATATGGTGTAATGGCAGCACAACAGATTTTGGATCTGTTAGTTTAGGTTCGAATCCTAGTATCCCTGCCACAGACAAAAAAGCGGTTCTCCAGGTGAGGGCCGCTTTTTTTGTGCTTGCTTTGCCCCCACCGGACCCACCCACTCTGCCGCTACGATCATCAGCTTGGTCACATTCCTGACGCAGCCTTTAGTGTTAGGCGATTTGCACCCGCATATGAGAACAAACCCTCTGCGCCTCATCTTGAGTCAGCGGGGCTTCACGGTGAGTCAGGTGGCGGGGCCTACTGTAAGGACACAAAGAACGCACCCAAAAAGACGCGCTGGGACAGACCCGACGCTGAAAGTGCGCCCCCCAACCCCCGGAGGTTGCCTCATGTCTACCCTCAGCACCGTATCCAAAAAACTGGCTCTTCTGACCGCTGTGACTGCCGTTGCCCTCAGCAGCGTTTCGGCCCCTGCCTTCGCCACCCCGCGCCTGAGCGCCCAGAGCATCATCGTGAACCCGGTGCAGACCACGCTGACGGCCCGCGTGTGGGTAGACCGCGACCCCAGCGGCACCCGCGTGCCCAACTACAGTGTGGGCGACCGGATCACGCTGTACACCACGGTGAACGAGAACGCCTATGTGTACCTGTTCAACGTGAACCCTGACGGCACCACCGACCAGATTCTCCCCAACCGCATCAGCGCCAGCAACTACGTTCGCGCCGGAACCACCCGCGCCTTCCCCGCGACAGGCGACCAGTTCACCTTTGACGTGAGTGGCCCCAGGGGCCAGAACCGGGTGCTCGTGGTGGCCAGCCGACGCGCCCTGAACCTCAGCGAACTGAGCAGCTACCAGACCGGGCAGAACTTCGCCACAGTGAAGCCCCAGACTCCTGAGCGACTGGCACAGGCCCTGAGCATCGTGGTCAACCCGGTTGCCCAGCCTGTCCCCCAGCAAGATTGGGTCAGCGACACGGCCTACTACAACGTGTACTGAGCACCGCCTGTAAGACCTAAACACAAGAGGCAGGGACGCCCATCAAACGGCGTCCCTGCCTCTTGTGTCGGCCTGCCCATCTTTCAGGTCTATTCCTTGGACAGCACGTAATACGCCCGGTGACCCTGACGCGCCAGATCGGTAATGGCGTAGCCTCGGGACAGATAGGAGCTGAGCACATCGCGCAGCGCATGTCGCCACATCAGGCGCACCGCTTCGGGCAGGGTATCGGCGCGGGTGGGCACTTCGGCCAGCAGACGGTTTCCGGCCAGATACAGGCGGGTGATGCCGGGTTCCTGGCTGTAGGGGCGTTCCTCCAGCGCCATCTGACCGCGTGCAGGTGGGGCGGGGCGGTCGGCATGAGGCTGGGTCAGATCCCATTCGGCCATGAGGCGGTCGGCGGGAAAGGCCGTGGCCCGGTCATCCTGCAGCGCGTACCAATCAGCATGGTAGCTGGTGACGGTTGCGCCCAATTTGCCCAGATTCAGGCGGGCATTCCGGGCCACCAGCGGGTCAAAGGTCCAGGTCATGCGGGTGAGGCCCTGCCGGACTGCACGTTCCCGCTGCGCCAGTTTGAGCGCCACGGCCAGGCCCGAACCGCGCCAGCCGGGATGCACGGCCAACAGGTGCGAATGGTGCCAGATACGCTCGCCCGACAGGGCCGGAAATCCGAACGCCAGGCCCACCGGAGCCGGATTGACCGACTCGTCTGCCGGATAGGCAGCCAGCACGATTCCGCCCGTCACGGCGCTGATTCTGAACAGCGTTCCGGGTGTCAACTCGCGGTCAGAATACCCCCAGGCGTCCACCTGCACGCCTTCTAGAGCACGCATGGCCCACGGATCAGTCACGTCGCGGATCACGTAGGGGCCGGTGGGCGTTCTGGGAGAGGGGTTCAGGGTTGAAAGAGCCTGTGTCAAGCGGTGCGCTCCTCATGCAGTTCGGCCACACTGGCCACAAATTCGCGGTTGAGGGTCACGCCGATACCGGCACCGGTGGGGACAGGCATCAGGCCATTTTCGGCTTCCAGCGGTTCGTTGATAACGTCGGTGGCCCAGTAACGGCTGGCACTGCTGGTATCGCCGGGCAGGGTAAAATTGGGCAGAGTAGAGATATGGATGTTGTGGGCGCGGCCCACGCCGCTTTCCAACATGCCGCCGCACCACACGGGCGCACCGAACGCCTGCGAGATGTCGTGAATGCGCCGCGCCTCGGCGTGCCCACCCACCCGCGAGACTTTGACATTGATGACGCCGCCCGCGCCCAGTGCCAGGCCCTTGCGGGTGTCCTGCGCGCTGGTGATGGACTCGTCGAGGCACAGCGGCGTGGTCAGGCGGGCCTGCAACGTGGCGTGATCCACAAGGTCATCCCAGGCCAACGGCTGCTCTATATAGGTCAGGCCAAATGCGTCCAGTGCCCGCAGACGGCCCGTATCGGCCAGCGTGTAGGCGCTGTTGGCGTCCACCGTCAGGCGAATATCGGGGAAGGCCTCGCGCGTGGCCCGCACCGGCTGAATATCCCAACCGGGCTTGATCTTGAGTTTGATTCGGCGGTAGCCCTGCTCCACATGCCGCCGCACCACGTCCACCGTGGCGGCTTCATCCGGCTGAATACCGAGGCTGACGCCCACTTCGACTTCTGTTTTGCGGCCACCCAGCAGCGTGCCCAGCGGCACGTCCAGCATCCGTGCCCACAGGTCCCAGGCAGCCATTTCTACCATCGCCCGCGCCATCTTGTTGCCCCGGAAGCCGCCCAGCGCAGCCTCCAGGTCTTCGGGGTTGGCAAAAGTTTTGCCCAGAATGCGCGGCAAAAAGACTTCTTTGAGCAGATGAAGGCCGCCCGCAATGGTTTCCTCGCGGTACATGGGCGCAAATTCCATCGTCCCTTCCGACAGTCCTTGCAGGCCGCCGCCATGCAACACCAGCAGCGGCACCACTTTTTCAGTTTGCACCCCGAAACTCGTTTCAAAACGGAATTTCAGGGGCAATCGCACGACGATAATTTCGGCAGCCTCAATACGCAGCATGGCTGCCAGTATGCCCGCTCAGCTGCGGCAAATGGCTTCAGCCCCCTAAGAGGGTGGGGAGGTGGTCACTGGGGGTCAACGCGCCCAGTTGGCGTCCGTGCCCACCCGCCGCAGCCACGCCGCAATGATGTCGATGCAGGCTTTCACGTCGCGGGCATCGACCATTTCGCTGGGCGAATGCATGTAGCGGTTGGGAATACTGACCACTGCGGTGGGCACACCCGCACGCACCAGCGTCAGGCTATCGGCGTCGGTGCCGCTGTACCGCCCGGCGGCGCTGAGGGTATAGGGGATGTGTTCTGCGCCCGCCGCTTCGATCAGGGCGCGGTTGAGGGCCGGGCTGCTCAGAGGATTGACGCTCAGATTGGCACCCGAGCCAAAGGGCACCACGCCGTATTTTTTCTCGCTGACGCCGGGCTGCTTGGTTTCGTGGGTCACGTCTACCGCAATCCCCGCCACCGGGTTCAGCAGGTATCCGCTGATCTGTGCGCCGTAAGCCCCGACTTCTTCCTGACTGGTGCCCACCGCCACCACGCGGTGCTTGAGGTCGTGGCCCGCCACTGCCCGCAACGCCTCCAGCACGATAAAGGCACCCACGCGGTTGTCCAGGGCGCGGCTGACGATCTTGTCTCCGATCATCACGGGGGGCTGCTCGATCACGGCCACTGTGCCGATGGGAATGCGGGCCTTCACGGTGTCCTTGTCCAGGCCCACATCGATCCAGAGGTCTTCCAGTTTGCTGGCCTTGGCGCGTTCCTCGGCTTCCATGACATGAATGGCTTTTTTGCCGATGACGCCCAGCAGGTCGCCGCCCGGCGCCAGCAGACGCACCCGCTGACCCACCAACACCTGCGGGTCCCAGCCACCCAGATTCAGCACACTCAAAAAGCCCTCGTCGCCCACATGCGACACGATCAGGCCGATTTCGTCCAGGTGGCCCATCAGGGCAATCGTCGGCGCACCTTCCGGTCCCACCTCGGCGTACACGTTGCCGAAATGGTCCTCGGAGACGCGGGCAAAGGCGGCCGCTTCCTGTTTCCAGACATCGGCAGCGCGGCGCTCGGCACCGCTGGGAGCCGCCACAGACAGCAGCGCAAACAGGAACTCTTGGTTGATGATGGGGCCGGACTGCGGCTCTGTCGGTTGTGTCATAAATCTGAGTTTAAGGGGCAACTCCTTCTTCCGTTCCCGAACTGGCCCGGTATTCTGGCCGCATGAGCACTCCCCCTCTGCTGCCAGACCACCCCGACGTGCGGGTGCGTGTAGAAGTGCAGTACCTGGCCGCCCACAGCCAACCCGGACGGCACGCCTTTGCTTACGTGATCACCATAGAAAATCACTCGGACCAGACCTGGCAACTGCTGACGCGGCACTGGAAGATCGTGGATGCGGGCGGGCGCGAGACCACCGTAGACGGCGAGGGCGTGGTGGGAACTCAACCCCATCTGGCCCCCGGCTCCGTGTATGTCTACGATTCCTTCGTGACCGTGCAGGACACCCCCGGCGTCATGCAGGGCCATTACGGACTGCGCGACGCCTGGGGCGCTCCCGGCAAGGCGATCATTCCGCCGTTTGTACTGGATGTGCCGGGGGCGCGGGTGCTGAATTAAGGGGGAGCGGCAGAACGGGTCGGGGCCAGGAGGGCGGAGCGCTCAATCCAGATAAGGCCGCGCCCGCAGATGGGACGCCCGCAGGTTGAAGCGTTCGGCGTACTTGACCCCGGCCAGTCGGCCCAACTGGGCGCGGCCTTCACGGAACTGCTCTGCTGTCCAGGCCCACTTATAAAAGTCGTGGTAAAAGGCCATCACCTCGGCAGCCACCTCAATGGTGTCGCTGACATCGGTCAGGACTTCGGCGTAAGGGCTGGCGGGCGCGTAGTACTGGTAAAAGCGGATGGGATCGCGCCACGCTTCCAGGCGGGTCACATCCTCGCCACTTTCTACGGCCTCATCGCCGCTGAGATCGGGGGCGGGCGGCATGGCTGCGCCTCCTGCCTCATTCATGCTGTGCTCGTTAATGATCTTGGGGATGCGGGCCAGCGTGATGGCGTCGAAGGCGATTTTGGCCGTCATGCGGTGGTCGGGGTGGGGGTGGTCGTCGCTCCAGGTAATCACCGCATTGGGCCGGAAACGGGCGTACAGGCGGGCCAGTTGCAGGGCTTCGGCGCGGTTTCCGGTCATGCGGCTGTCGCCCATATCAAAAAAGTGGTGCTGTGCCCCAATACGCCCGGCCACCCACGCCCCGTGTTCGCGCCGCACCCGCGTCACTTCCTCGTGCGAGGCGTCGCCAAATTGTGAGGCCAATTCACCCAGGGTCGTCCAGACCAGCATGACCTCATCGCCCCGCGCCGCGTGCTGTGCCAACGTGCCCATGCAGCCGATCTCGTCATCGGGGTGGGCAAAAACCGCCATGATTCGCATACAGCAAAGATAGGGCAGTGACCGGCAGGAAGGAGAGCATGGCCGTTAGCCAAAGCTTGGGCGCTGCCGACAGTCTGCCTAGCGAATGAAGCGAATGGTCAGCGGATAGCGGTAGGCCTGCCCGCCACTGACCCGCACCACCGCGATCAGCATCAAGATCAGCGGCAGCAGGAACAGCACAAACATAATGGGCAAATAGAAGGCGAAAAAACCGGCGAAGGCTCCGAAAAAGGCGAAGGCTCCGGCATCGGGACTGCCCACCGCCGCGCCCACTGCGCCGCCCACCAGCCCGAGGCTAAACAGGCCAAACGCCAGCACGGTAAGAATGATTCCGTAGAGCCACAGACTCAGTTGGAAATTCAGGGCTTCTTTGCCCTGACCGTCCAGAACACGGCTGCGGTCGCGGTACACCAGCCACGCCAGCAGCGGCCCCAGCAGATTGCCGATGGTGGGCAGCAGCAGGCCCGCCAGAGGCGACAGATGAATCAGGATGGCGGGGGTGCGCTCCGGCTCAGGCAGCGTGGTGGGAGCAGAGAAGGACGAGGGCGGCAGGCTCATAGTTGACGTTACGCGGCGCAAGTGTCTACAGTTCCGGGGTTATGACGAGACCAAGCGGCAAAGCCCCCTTCAAAAAGTCTGCCGCAAAAAAGGCAGAGAGCGCCGCGCGAGACCGGATGCCCATTAAAGCCGGAATTCAACCCGCCGTGCCGATTGCAGGCGAACAGATTGACCTCTACAGCGACGGCGCGTGCGATACGCAGGCCGGACACGGCGGCTGGGCCTGCATTCTGCGTTTTGGCGAGCGCGAGCTGGAACTCAGCGGCAACGAGGAGAACACCACCAACAACCGCATGGAGTTGCGCGGCCTGCTGGAAGGCCTGAAGAGCCTGAAACGCCCCTGCCAGGTCCGCGTGATCACCGACAGCCAGTACCTCCGCAAAGCCTTTACTGACGGCTGGATTCTGAACTGGCAGCGCAACGGCTGGAAAACGGCCAGCAAGGAGCCCGTGAAGAATCAGGAGTTGTGGGAAGAACTGATCGAGCAGGCCAAAATCCACGCTCTGACGTTTGTGTGGGTCAAGGGCCACGCCGGGCACGGCGAGAACGAACGGGTAGACGTGCTGGCCGTGCAGGAACGGAAGAAGTTACGGGCGGGGTGAGGGAATAGGAAGCTGAGGTTGCTGGGGCTTGGTCTAAGGGTTTAGGGTCTAAGGGTCTGAGGAAGATCAAGGGCAGTCGCTGACACTCACCCCCTCTGCTCCGCAGATCTGCGAGTCCCAACCTCCCCCTCCCTTCGGGCTGTCCCAGACAAGGGTGAGGAGCTAACACCACGACACCGCCACCCCACACCGTCGCCGCCCCATCCGTGTGAGGCCCCAAGGTGCGTGCAACGCGCAGGCCAATTCCATTTGGGAAGGAACTGGAGATTTAGCTTCAGACGAACGGTTTAGCCGACTCAATACGCGACAAGATGAATCCTGCCTAGCGCAGCGCTGCTCCCCCT
>JAQBPF010000448.1 GCA_028287665.1 Deinococcus sp.
CTGCGCGAATCACTCCTCAGTATAACGCCGCCCTCTTGTTTGAGCGGATAACCGCGAACCCGGGCCCTTTCCGTATGGCCCTCATCCGCGGGGCTGGCCTCTCCTCAAGCCGAGAGGTCGGGCAGAGCCTCGACTGCCGCTGACCTCAACGAGCGGGTGCCGTCTGGCCACCTGCCTGTGGTGGGAGACCGGTCAGAGCGCCACTTCACCCGGTTGGTCTGGGAAGGCCGGTCCGACCGGCTCCCGCCCTTCCATTGTTCCCACTCAGCGCGGATACTTCCTGACGTTATGCCTCCCCGGAAATCTGCTTCCCATCCTCTGGTTGCCAAAGTGTCGCAGTGGATGGTGCAGGACGAGACCATTCCCCCGGAGGGATTCTTCGAGGAAGTTCCTGCAGCCGCGCAACACCAGCACACCCAGCCCTGGTGGCGGGTGATGTGCCTCACCGGCGTGGACTATTTCTCCACGCTGGGGTATCAACCGGGCATTGCCGCGCTGGCCGCGGGGGCCGTGGCGCCCTTCGCGACCTTGGTGCTGGTGTTGGTCACCCTCTTCGGTGCCCTGCCGATGTACCGCCGGGTCGCGGCCGAAAGTCCGCACGGTGACGGCAGCATTTCTATGCTTGAGCGCCTGCTGTCGTATTGGCCCAGCAAGTTTCTGGTCCTGTCCCTGATCGGGTTCGTGGCCACCGGGTTCATTATCACCATCACCCTTTCGGCGGCGGATGCGGCGGCCCACATCGTCGAGAATCCCTTTCTCAAATCGGCGCTGGAGGGCCATCAGGTGGGCGTGACATTGGTGCTGGTGCTGCTCCTGGCTGCCGTGTTCCTGAAAGGCTTCAAAGAAGCCATCGGCATCGCCGTCGTGCTGGTCGTCTTGTACCTGTCGCTCAGCGCGGTGGTGATTGGTCAGGGGCTGCATCAGATCGCTCTCCATCCTCAGGTCCTGGCCAACTGGACGGAACTGCTGGGCCAGACCTACCTCTCGCCCCTGTCGCTGATCGGTGCGGCCCTCCTGGTGTTTCCCAAGCTGGCCCTGGGGCTCTCAGGCTTTGAGACCGGGGTGGTGGTGATGCCGCTGATCAAAGGAGACGCCGGAGACACGGAAGCCGCACCTGCGGGCCGCATTCGGAACGGCCAGAAACTGCTCACCGGGGCGGCCCTGCTGATGAGTGTCTTTTTGCTCACCAGCAGCGTGGTCACCACCCTCCTGATCCCCGCCGCCGCGTTTCAACCGGGCGGCGAGGCCAATGGCCGGGCGCTGGCGTATCTGGCCCACCAGTCTCTCGGGGAAGGCTTCGGCACGCTCTACGACAGTTCCACCATCCTGATCCTCTGGTTTGCCGGGGCCAGTGCCATGGCAGGACTGCTGAACATTGTCCCGCGGTACCTGCCCCGCTACGGCATGGCGCCCGACTGGGCCCGCGCCACCCGTCCGCTGGTCCTGATCTACCTGACCATGTCGGTGATGGTCACGTTGGCTTTCCGTGCCAGCGTGGACGGACAGGCCGCGGCCTACGCCACGGGGGTGCTCGCCATGATGACCAGTGCCGCCGTCGCCGTGACCCTGAGTGCCGTGCGGCGTCGGCAGCGCCGCCAGGCCTGGGCGTTCGGCGTCATCAGCTCCATCTTCGTCTACACCAGCGTGGTCACGTTGCTCAGCAATCCACAGGGGTTGTACATCGCTCTGGTCTTCATCGTCTTGGTCCTGATGGTGGGGATCACCTCGCGGATCTTGCGCTCATTCGAGTTGAGGGTGTCCAGCGTCCAGTTCGACGACGCGTCCAAGGCAGTCCTGAAAAGCTTTCCTATCCGTCCCCTGCGCTTGGTCTGTCACCACCCGGGGCGGTCCTCGGAAGCGGAATACCGCAAACAGGAATTGCGGGTGCGTCAGATGGTGCATTTGCCCGATGAACAACCCTTTATTTTCCTGGAAGTGGAGATTGACGACGCCAGCGAATTCACCGATATGGTCGAGGTGACTGGGTTTCAGGTCGGGTCGTTCGGGGTGCTGCGGGCCAGAGGCTCGAGCGTTCCCAACACCATTGCCGCGGTGATGCTGCAGCTGCGGGGCAAAGGGGCGCCGCCGCAGGTGTATATGCGGTGGACGGAAGACAGCCCGCTGCATCTGGCCCTCGACTTTGTCATTGGGGGCCGGGGAGACGTGCCGCCCCTGACCCGCGAAATTTTACGGCGAGCCGAGCCTGACCGTGACCGCCGACCCTTTGTTCATGTTGGTGGCTAGCCCTTCTCTGGTTGGAAGCGAGTGCCAACCCAGCAGGAGGTGGAGGCTGCTGCTCAAACGTCACTCGCAAGCATCAGCCAGGCCGTTCAGGGGACAACGCCTCCGGGCCGCTGACCCGCCAATCAGGGACTGAGCGCTGCCGGAGAGGCAGGTCAAACACAACCACAGGAGAACGCAGGAAGTCAGTGTTGGCGCAACCAAACCAGGCAAGGGCACCCAGAGATGGAGTGTGGTGAATGCGAACGGTCCGGCGTGGCTGCGGCATGCAGCGGTCGATCGGGCCTGCTCCAACGCCTCCGCAGCCACCAGGACACTGCTGCTCTGGACGGGGCAGGGGAGCTCACGAACTGCCGACGGGTCCGCAGGCTCAAGGAGGGGAACGCCCGAGAGAGTCCCTGCCCCGTCCTGTTCCGGGGAAGGTCCGCTGGAGCGTTAGACTGTCCCCATGAGCCGTGTTCTGGTGTTGTGGGTGGCCCTCGTGGCGAGTTCCCTCGCGCAGGCCACTCAGGTCAGCCTGCGTCAGGGGGAGAGCGGCCCGCTGGGGAGCCGGACGCTTCACGTGCTCCGGGTGGACGACCAGCGCTGCGGGCCCACGGAGAACTGTCTTGCCGACGTCCTGGCGCAGGTGCGGGTGCAGGACGGCCCCAAGAGCTCAACGGTCGTCGTGAGCTTGTTCCCACGGGCTCCCCAGCCCTGGACGGGGATGGGGGTCAGCCACTTGACCCGTGACGCGGTGACCCTGACCACTCAGCCCCCAGGCAGTTCAAAGCCAGCGGAACAGGTCACCTTGCAACGCGGTCAGACCGGCCGACTGGGCGGGCGTCGGGTCACGGTTCAAGGCTGGGAAACGGTGCGGTGCCTGCCCCAGGTGCTGTGCGTTCGTCCCGAATGGAGTTACGTGTACGTTGACGTGGACTCGGGGCCTACCCGCACCGGGCTCGCCCTCGAATACCCGCGGGTCCCGGTCTGGCCAGGTCTGGCCCTGATCCGCGCCACTGCGGAACAGAATCCCACACTGACCTTTACCGATACGCGTCCTTGACGGGCTGGAGCGTGCCTGCGCTGTGTCCCCTCCAGCAAACCTGCTCTCCCCATCTGAACGCAGGGCAGACGCTGAACTGCTCGCTGTTGCTGGGTTGTCTGTGGGCGTTTGGCTTCAATCCCGGAGTTGATTCGCCCGAACCCGCTCCGTGGAAAGGCGGTTCACCTGAGCCCCCCGTGTTGAGTCCCTGAAAGGCTTGG
Source organism: Deinococcus sp. (assembly GCA_028287665.1). Taxonomy (GTDB): domain Bacteria; phylum Deinococcota; class Deinococci; order Deinococcales; family Deinococcaceae; genus Deinococcus. The sequence goes on from JAQBPF010000448.1 coordinate 3,487, forward strand.
CAGGCCAGCATAGACAATCGGTCGGCCCCTGCCGGGCATAGGCCGGATGGCTCAGGGGCAGCCTGACGGCCGGGCACTACACTTGCCTGGATGCGCTCCCGTCCTGCTGCCCTGATCTTTATTCTGCTGACCGCCCTGATCGACATCATCGGGATTGGTCTGATCATTCCGGTGCTGCCGGGACTGGTGAAGGAACTGGCCGGGTCGGAGGTCGCGGGCGCGCGCACCATCGGGCTGCTGACCGCCGCCTACGCGGTGATGCAGTTCGTCTTTGCGCCGATTCTCGGTGCCCTGAGTGACCGTTTTGGACGCCGACCCGTGCTGCTGTTTGCGCTGCTGGGCATGGGACTGGATTACCTGGTGCTGGCCTTCGCGCCGAATCTGGCGTGGCTGTTTGTGGGCCGGGTGCTGGCAGGCATCACGGGGGCCAGCCTGACGGTGGCCAACGCCTATATCGCAGACGTGTCGCCTCCCGAGCAACGCGCCAAGAATTTCGGGCTGCTGGGCGCAACTTTCGGCGTGGGTTTCATTCTGGGGCCAGCGCTGGGCGGGCTGCTGGGCGAGTACGGCCTGCGGGTGCCGTTTCTGGTGGCCGCGGCCCTGACCGGCCTCAACGTGCTGTATGGCCTGTTCGTCCTGCCCGAGTCGCTTCCGGCCAGTGCCCGCGGCAAGGAGATGAAACGCAGTGACCTGAACCCGCTGCTGCCCCTGCGGGCGCTGGGCGAATACCCGATCCTGCGGAGCCTCGCCGTGACGTTTGTGCTGCTGGGTCTCGCCGGACAGGTGATTTTCAGTACCTGGGTGCTGTACACCGAAAAGGTCCTGAGCTGGAGCCCGGGGCAAAACGGCTTGGCGCTGGCCTTCTTCGGTCTGCTGACGGCGGCGGTGCAGGGCGGCCTGATCGGACCGTTTATCGCCCGCTTCGGCGACCGGCGCACCATCATGACGGGCCTGGTGGCGTCCATTCTGGAATTTCTGCTGCTCAGCATGGCCCGGAGCGGCGTGCTGCTGTATGCCTCGCTGGTCATGGGAGCCTTGGGCGGACTGGCAGGCCCCGCCATTCAGGGCCTGATCTCCCGGCAAGTCAGCGAAACCGAGCAGGGGCGCGTGCAGGGAGCCATCACGAGCCTGAACAGTCTGGTGGCCGTGGTCGGGCCGATCGTGGCGACGGCCGTGTATGCCGCTGGGGTCAGCGGGGGCTTTCCTGGCGCGGCATTCTTGATGGGCGCCGTCCTGTCAGTGGCCGGAACACTGCTGATTCTGAGCGTCTTGCGCGGCATTCCAGGCACCGGCCGGGCAGAAGCCCAGGTCTGAATGGATTCGGTGCCTGGGCCGCGTGCGCCGGGAGACAGGCGGCGTTCAGACCACCTCGGGCGCGCCAGCTCAGGGGAAGGCGACCTTCATCTACACCTCATTCTGTGGGCGAAGTGTGGAGATTTCACCTTATGCTGAGTAGCAGACCTGTTCATGACCAGTGCCGATCAACGCGCCATCTCGCATCTTACCCAGCTTCTGGATGGGCTTCTCGATCCATTTTTTGCTGTTGACAGAGAGTGGCGCTTCACCT
>JAQBPF010000504.1 GCA_028287665.1 Deinococcus sp.
CCAGTTCGTTTCCGATGGATGAGGCCACGCTGGACCGATTGTTCTCTGGACAGGTCCGCGACAACGATGATTTCCGCGACAGCTTTGCCATGATTCAGCCGCTCTACAACGTCATTTACGATCCTGAGGAAAGCGCCAAAAGACTGGCCGCCATTCCTTTCCGCTATGAAACCCACAACTGGGCGTTCAGCCGAAACCAACCCGACTACGACCTGACGGCCAGACTGCCAGAACTTCAGGTGCCCGTGCTGGTCACGGTGGGGCGGCACGACTGGATTACGCCTCTGGAAGCCAGTGAGGAATTGGCGGCGGGCCTGCCGAACCATGAACTGGTGGTGTTCGAGCACAGCGGCCACTCGCCTCAGATGGAGGAGCGTGACCTGTTCCTCGCCACGGTGCGCGGATTCCTGAGCCGCACCCTGCCTGAAGCGCCATGACCGCGCAGCCTATTTCTCCAGCCGAGCGTGCTGCGCGGGCCCGTGACGTGTTCGGGCATCTGCCCCCACACATCGACGCCGCCGTGTTGTTCGACGACCAATTTATTCAGTACTACAGCGGATTCTCGTTTATGCCCACCGAACGGCCTATTGCGCTGGTGGTGGTGCGCGGCGGCGAACGCCACCTGTTTGTGCCCCGGCTGGAGCGCGAACATGCCGAACAGACGGGCGAGGCCGAAGTAATTCTGGACTATGCAGAGTATCCGGGCCGGGTCCACCCCATGCGCCAGCTGGCAGATTATCTGGCCCAGCAGGGCCTCGAAAGCGCGCAACTGGCCATAGACCATGACGGCTATCCCTCCGTGATGGGGTACCACGGCCCCACGCTCAGCGAGTCCCTCCGCACGGCGACCATTCACCGACGCCCCGACGCGTTTGACCATCAGATGTCGCTTAAATCGGAAGCCGAGGTGCGGCTGATCGAGGAAAGTATCGTCTGGGGCACCCAGGCCCATCACCTGCTTCAGCGCTACACGCGGGTGGGCGAAAGTGAGCACACGGTAGAGGCGCGGGCCAGCAAAGAAGCCACCGAGGCCATGACCCAGGCGCTCGGCCCCAGCTACCGGGGGCAAAACCGTTGGCTCAGCGGCGCGGTGGCGCTGTACCGGGGGCAGATCGGGCCTGCCAGTGCCCTGCCGCACGCCACCACCACCGGGGCACGCTTTCAGGCGGGCGATACCCTGGTCACTGGGGCGGGGGCAGCGGTCTGGGGCTACCTCAGCGAGCTGGAGCGGACCATGGTGATGGGCGAGCCGAGCCCGGAGCAGCAACGGTATTTCCAGCACATGCTCAATCTGCAGGACATCGCCTTTGCCGCAGTCCGGGCCGGGGTCACGGCGGCCAGCGTGGATCAGGCGGTGCAGGCCTATTTTGCTCAGGAAGGCTTGCAGGCCTACTGGCGGCACCATGTCGGACACAGTCTGGGCCAGCGCATCCACGAAAGCCCTTTCCTGGATATCGGAGATGAGCGCGTTCTGGAAGCCGGAATGGTGCTGACCATTGAGCCGGGCCTGTACGTGCCGGGCCTCGGCGGCTTCCGGCACTCAGACACCATTCTGGTCACGGCAACGGGGATGAAGTGCCTGACCGACTATCCGCGTGACCTCGAATCACTGATCATTCCAGCCTCGTAACCGCTGACATCAGAGAAGATTCTTCCTGTCTGGGCAGGCAACTTCGGTCTATGAGTTGCCCGCCCAGCCTGAGGGTGAGCAGGTGTTCAGAAACTCGCCCACGCGCTGAAGCAGCAGCGAGGTGGCGGCGGCGTCATAGGAGGGCAGGCTGCTGTCTGCGAACAGGTGCTGATCTCCTGAATACAGGAACAGTTCCGCAGGTGCGCCAGATTCCACCAGAGCGCGGGCGGCGTCAAGATCGCCCTCATCGGCAAAAAAGGGGTCGGCGTCCATGCCATGAATCTGAACAGGAACGCGGGCTGGCCACTCTGACCCGAACTCTGAGCTGGGCAAGCAGGCATGAAACAGCAACGCTCCCCGCGCTCCAGGCCGGGTCTGGGCCAACTGCTGCGCGGGCATCACCCCAAGCGAGAAGCCCGCGTAGACCAGTGCACTGGGCAGGCCGTCGGCCGCACGAACTCCGGCCTCCAGAAGAGGGCCAAAGCCCAGTTCTCTGGCATGGGCAAGTCCGGCGGCCAGGGTGTCGAAGGTGCGGCCCTGGTAGAGATCGGGCGTATGAACGGTGTGTCCGGCCTGCCGCAGTGCGTCGGCAAAGGCCAACACCCCTTTCGTCTGCCCCTGGACGTGATGAAACAACAAGACTTCAGCCATTTTGCTCCCTGTGCCGACAGATCAAGGCGGTATTGACGTTGACCAAGAGCCAAGCGCGTGGGCCGCAGCCCAGCGGAATGCCTACCGGGCAAGTCCGTCTGAGCTGCGGGTTTCGAACACCTTTCAGGAATGGACGACGCGGGGCTGGACAGGACTGCCGCCTGTGTGGACCGGGGAAGGCAGGGGCGGCCTGAAGCTGCGCAGTCTGAGGGCGTTGGTGAGCACGAAAACGCTGGATAAGCCCATGGCGGCGGCAGCCAGGACCGGACTCAGGAGCCAGCCCAGCGCCGGATACAGCACGCCAGCGGCCACCGGAATCAGAATGATGTTGTACGCAAAGGCCCAGAACAGATTGAGCCGAATGTTCCGCAGCGTGGCGCGGGACAGGGCCAGCGCATTGGGGACGCCGCGCAGATCGCCCGACATCAGAATCACGTCGGCAGTTTCTACGGCCACGTCGGTCCCGGTGCCAATCGCCAATCCCACATCGGCCTGAGCCAGAGCGGGGGCGTCGTTGATGCCGTCTCCGACAAAGGCCACCCGGACGCCTGTTGCCTGAAGGGCCTTCACCGCGTCGCTTTTGCCGCTCGGCAGGACTTCGGCCAGAACCTGATCGATGCCCAGCTGACGGGCAATCGCCTGCGCGGTGCGGGCATTGTCGCCCGTGATCATGGCCACCTTCAGCCCCTGCTGATGGAGGGCCTGCACGGCCTCTGCGCTGCCCGCCTTGATGGGATCGGCCACCGCGATCAGGGCCGCGAGCTGCCCATCAATGGCGGCGTAGAGCGGGCTCTTGCCCTCGTCGCCCAGGTGCTGTGCCTGCGGGCCGAAGGCAGTCACGTCCAGCCCCAACTGTTTCATATAACGGTCTGCGCCGATCTGCACGCGGCGGCCCTCTACCTGCGCGTTCAGTCCAAATCCCGGCACAGCTTCAAAGTGCTGCGGGGCCGTCAGGACGCTGCCTTCGCGCTGGGCCGCGTCCACAATGGCGCGGGCACTGGGATGTTCAGACTGCGCTTCGGCCGAAGCCACCAACGGCAGAACCTGCTGGCGCCCGAATCCTGCCGCCAGCACAAAGTCGGTCAGTTCGGGTTTGCCTTTGGTCAGGGTGCCCGTTTTGTCGAGCGCCACCACCTGCACGCCCTGCAACCCTTCCAGAGCGGCCCCGCTGCGGAACAGGACACCCAGTTCGGCGGCTTTGCCTGTGCCGACCATAATGCTGGTGGGTGTGGCCAGCCCCATGGCGCAGGGGCAGGCGATAATCAGCACCGCGACGGTGTTCACGAGGGCAAAGCTGAGGGCCTGCTGGCCCCCGAACATCAGCCACACCAGGAAGGTCAGCGCGGCAATGCCCAGGACCACGGGCACAAAGACAGCAACGACCGCGTCGGCAAGGCCCTGAATGGGCGGCTTGGACCCCTGCGCCCGTTCGACCAGTTTGATGATCTGGGCCAACGCCGTTTCTGCCCCGATCTTGGTCGCCTTAAATTGAAAAACGCCGTTCTGGTTGATGGTGCCGCCCACCACCGCGGCGCCCAGCTGCTTGGCCACCGGAACAGGCTCGCCCGTGATCATGCTCTCGTCCACGAAGGACTGTCCGCCCGTGACCTCGCCGTCCACGGGAATCTTCTCGCCGGGCCGCACCGAAATCAGGTCGCCCAGCAACACTTCATCCACCGGAAGTTCCAATTCCTGATTGCCGCGCAGCACGCGGGCCGTCTTGGGTTGCAAGTGCAGCAACTTTTTCATGGCCTCGCTGGAGCGGCCTTTGGCCAAGGCTTCGAAATATTTGCCGAGCAAAATCAGGGTGATCACGACGGCTGAGGCTTCGTAATAGACGTGGGCCGTGCCGGCAGGGAAGACCTGCGGGGCCAGCGTGACCAGCAGAGAATAAAAGAAGGCTGCACTGGTGCCAATCATCACCAACGCGTTCATATCCGGCGAGCGGTTGGTGATGGCCTTCCAGCCCAGGCGGTAAAAGCGCAGGCCAGGGCCAAACTGCACGGGCAGGGCCAGGGCCATCATGATCCAGTTCAGGGCGTTCATGCCGACCCGCTCCATCTCCCACATTTCGGCGGGTGAGTACAGCATGGGCAGCATCGCCAGGATCAGCAGCGGCACGGCAAAGACGGCGCTGAAGGTCACGGCGCGGCGCAG
>JAQBPF010000024.1 GCA_028287665.1 Deinococcus sp.
TTTCAGGTCGGTGCCGCCCTTGACCTTGAGGTCCTTGATGACCATGACGCTATCGCCGTCTTGCAGGATGTTCCCGTTGCTGTCTTTCAGGGTCATTGGCGCTCCTTCACATGCTCGTGTCTGGACAACACGGTGCGGGCCGCAGCATACGGCGCTGGGTCCGGGCGCTGACTGGACAACTGAAAAGGAGTGAACTGGCCTGACCAATTCACTCCTTCTGGTTGGATGTTGCACCAGTACAGCTTGACCCGCTAGCTCTTCAAGGGGTGTGCTCTGCGGCTGAGCGTTCGGTCAACCACAGGCTCAGATCGGGGGCAGACAGGGGCGGCGTGATGGCGTAGCCCTGCGCGGCGTCGCAGCCCAGATCTCGCAGCACGCTGAGCTGATCCTGCGTTTCGACGCCCACTGCGGTGACATGCAGGCCCAGGCGGTGGGCCAGATCGATGGTGCCCTGCACTAGGGTCAGGCTCCGTTCGTCGTTGGGCAGGCGTGCCGTGAGGGTCGGGTGGAGTTTGACGCCGCTGAGCGGAAAGCGGGTCAGGGCGGTCAGGCTGCTGGCTCCATCGCCAAAATCGTCCACGATCAGCCGGGCACCGTGCGTCCGCAGTTGCTCCAGCAGGCCCAGCGTGTCCTGGCTGTGATCAATGAGGCTTCCTGCCGAAACTTCTATGTCTGGTGCGCCCTGCTGGGCCAGCAGCGGCATCAGATGTTCCAGCCCGGCGCTGCGCCGCAGTTCTTCAAGGCTCAGGTTGACACTGACGCGCCAGTCGATGTGGGCAGGCAGTTTGGCCCGAACGGCGGCGCGGCCCCGCAGGGCTTCCTGAACCACCCAGTCGCCCACCTGCATGATCAGGTCGCTGCGGCTGGCCAGCGGCAAAAAGCGGCTGGGGGCCAGGGTACCCAGTGTGGGATGGTTCCAGCGCAGCAGGGCTTCGGCGCTGAAGGGCTGACCGTCGGCCAGGCGCACGGCGGGTTGGTACAGCAGCGTAAATTGCTCGCCCGCGATGGCGCTCCGCAGAGCGTCTTCCAGTTCGTAGGCCTCGGCCACACTGGCCCGCAATCCGGGATGAAAGGCGCTGGTCTGGGCACGCCCCTGCCGTTTGGCGTGCTGCATGGCAATTTCGGCGTCGGCCAGGGCAGCGTCCGCGGTGATGTCGGCGGGCAGGTGCGCGACTCCCAGGGCAAAGGTGAGTGATACGTCGCGTCGGCCAGAGCGCAGCGGCACCTGCAACGCCGCCTGAATGGCCTGCACCGCAGCATCGGAGGTCAGGTGAGGCAGGTGGGCGGCAAAGGTGTCGTCGGCCAACCGGGCGGCCAGGCCCCCGTGTGCGCCCGCCAGGTCATTCAGGCGGGCGGCCAGCTGAATCAGCAGATGATCGCAGGCGGTGCGGCCCAGCGCGGCGTTCAGTGCACCAAAGCCGTCGGCATCCAGGCACACCACCGAGCCCGTTTTGGGGGTCGTGGCCGCCGCCAGATGCTCGCGCAGACCGGGCCGATTGGGCAGGCCAGTCAGGGCGTCGTGGCGGGCGTCATGCTTCATCTTGGCCTGTGCGCGGCGCAGGGCGGTCAGGTCGCGCAGGACCAGCAGGGTGCCGGGTTTGCTGCCTTCTTCGACTCGGGTGGCCCGCACCTCCATATGCCGCGCTACTCCGTCCGGGCGCACCACCAGCAGTTCACGGATCATGGGCAGGTTCAGGGTTCGCAGATCGGGGATAGAGATGGGGTCGCCTTCTGGCGTATGCAGACGCACCCCCAACTCTCCGAGCACCCGTGAGAGGCTCAGATTCAGCAGCTTGGCGGCGTCCAGGCCCACCAGTTGGGCCGCCTGCTCGCTGACCAGTTGGGCCCGGCCCGCATGATCGAGCAAAATAGTGGCCGCGTCGCTGAGGGCCAGAACCTGCGCCACCACACTGGAAGAGGCCTGGAGTCCCGCGCCGCGTCCACTGAGACCCGCAGCCACCAACAATCCAGGCGTGCTGCTGCGCCGCAGGGCCAGGGGCAGGGTGCCGCCCGACACCAGAGGCACGTCGCCGTTGGCTGCGCCGCCGCTGGCCGCCACCCGCACCAGATCGCGCACCAGTTCTGAGGGCAGATCGGCAAAGCAGGGCCAGGTCCACAGCGGCGTTCCGGGCAGGGCTGGCGCGGTGGCCGGGGCCAAATCAGACAGGCCCGTGCTGGCGGCCAGAACCGTTCCTGCGTCGGTCAGAAGAGCCAGGGGCGTCTCCAGCCCGTCCAGCAGCGCGGTCAGCCTGGACGCTTCCTCGCGCTCGCCGCTGATGTCCTGCAAGGTCCACAGCACACCCGCCGACGCGCCGCCAAAATAGGGCCGGGCCTCGCCCCGCAGCCAGATTCCCGCTCTCGCGCTGCCCGTTCCTGCTTCACTTCTGGCCGGAAAGACAGCGTATTCGTCGGGGAAGTGGGCGGCCCGCCCCGACGCTGCATGGGTCAGACTCTGGACCAGGTCTTCGCGTCCCGGAAACACGGTCTGAACAGGCTGCCCCACCACGTCTGTGCCGTTCAGACCGAACAGTTCGAGAAAGGTGCGGCTGACCTGCCGGAAGACCAGATCGGCATTCAGCCAGGCGGTCGGGGCGGGCAACTGCGTGATGAGCATGTCGGCTTCACGGTTGGCCCCTTCTGCGCTGGCAGCCGACAGCAGCAGCGTCAGGATTTCCACGGCCCCTTCAGGCACCGGAGCGTCTTCACTCCAGAGCAGTCCCAGGAGCGCGCCGTCCCGCGTGAGCCAGGACAACTGCCCGCGGTCCAGCCAGGCATCGGGCGGAATCAGTTCTCCGTTGGGCGTCTCAAAGGGTGCGGTGTCAGCACGCACGCTGAGCACCTGTTTGCCCACCGAAGCAAGCAGCGTCGCCCCTGGGGCATGCACACGCAGCAGGTCACGCAGGGCGGTATAGAGGGCAGAAGTCGGAAGGGTCACGTTGGGCAGTACCTCTAGAGAAGGGGAAGAGCAAGATCAGAACGCCACGGTCAGAAGTGGGAACGGGAGCAACAGGCCGGAAGTGGGCCAGAATGGGTGTGGGGGAACGCTGTGGGACAGAAACTGGAACGCCGCAACAACAGCCCAGTCAGAACCCCAGAGTCAGCGGGAATTCCTTGGTGGTTGTATCTTCTCATGCCAGTTCTTACGGCGCTCATGCAAATCTGCGGCCCATCCTCACGGTCGGATGGGGGTACTCAACGTGGAGCAACGACCAATCTGGGCAGTATTTGTGCGATTTCTGACAACTCTATTCTATGACTACTTGGTCCGCAAGAGACTTCAGCCGCAGGGAAGAGGCCGGTCGGTCCCCAGAACTGGCCGTTGAATGGGTCTCTTCAGTCCTGCTCGCCTCTTCTTGCGCGGCAGTGCGGGGCAACCTGAGCAGGTGTTCAGGGCTTTCCGGGAGCTTTACGAGAAGATCAGAGTCCAGGGGTACAGCTCTACCGCTGTGCCGTAAGACCCCAGCGAAGTGGCTACACTCGGGGCATCATGTCCGATCCATATAGGGGAGACCACAAGCGTTCAGGCCGTGAGTTTCTGGAGCGGCGCAATGCTCTCTGGGCTGCCCTACGGATACTGGAGCCCGGATCGGCGGCCTTTGAGGATCAGCTCTCTGCACTGTCGGCCCTCATCGGTTGGGACCGCGCCCGTGTGCTGGCTGGGTTGGGCCTGTCGGAAACCGGGTGCCAGCCGGACCCACCGTTATGAGCGCCGAGATCGTGCCCTTCGACTGGGGCCGGATGTTTCTGGGCGACCTGCCTCCGCTGTTTTTACTGGAAGTCATCTTCCGGACCACCCTGATGTTGTTGTGGCTGGTGCTGCTGCTGCGTGTTACGGGCAAGCGCGGCCTGGCGCAACTGAGTCCGCTGGAACTGGCCATCGTGATCGGGCTGGGGTCGGCAGCGGGCGATCCTATGTTTTACCCCGAAGTGCCGCTGCTGCACGCCATGTTGGTGCTGGCGTTGGTGGTGGGCTTGCAGCGGCTGCTGTCCTATCTGGTCATTCGCAGCGAGCGCGTCGAAACCTTTATAGAAGGAGTGCCCGTAGAACTTGTGCGGGAAGGAGTGATCCGGTTAGGTGCCCTGAGCCGCGCCAATCTGAGCCGTGAGGACCTGTTCGAGCGCCTGCGTGGACAGGGCGTGCGGCAACTGGGCGAGGTACAGCGGGCCTACTTTGAGCAAGACGGCAACCTGACTGTGTTTACGCATAAAGACAACCCGCCCCCCGGCCTTCAGGTGGTGCCGCCCTGGGACTTGCAGTGGCCCCTGATGTTGGAGGTCGGCACGCCCCACAGCGGAGTCGTGGCCTGCCTGGGCTGCGGCCACACCCTGATGGCGACTGGCCCGCTGCCCAGCTGTCCGGCCTGCACAGGTGACCACAATCAGCCCAGTGGCCACCAGGAGAGTGTGCAGAGCAAAGGCTGGACGCCTGCCACCCTTGACCCTCTGGCGCTGGATGGAGGCGGGGAGTCAGGTGGCTCGGAGAAGGACGGGGGCGAGAAGGCCGCGCAGGCACAACCCGGTGGGAGAAGTTGAGGACGACGCGGTGCTACCGTAGTTCGGCTTAGCCCCGAATCCCAATCAGCGCATACGCCGCGAGCGCCACTTTTTCTCGCAAGAGGTAGCTGGGGCTGACGTTGGCGCTCAGGGGGCTGGCACTCGCATTGGCTTCAAAGCCCAAAGCGCGGGCGAGGGCCAGAGCGCGGGGCGCGTGGGCTTCATCGGTAACAAGGGTAATAGGCGTCTGGGGCGGCAAATACACGCGGGCGTTGCGGAGGTTTTCGATGGTGGTGCGGCTGCGCGTTTCGGCCAAGACCCGCGCTGCCGGGATGCCCAATCGCGTCAGGTAACTGCGCCCCACTTCGCCCTCGGTGTGAGGATCGCCCGGACGCCTGCCGCCTGTGACCACGATGGTTTGCACGCCGCCTGCCCGGTACAGCGCGAGCGCATGATCGAGTCTGCGCTGAAAGGCGGGGCTGGGCTTGCCTGCATACTGCGCGGCCCCCAACACCACCACTGCGGCGTAGGGCTGCTGCGGCTGCGGCACACGTGGTCCGGGCAGCAGCAAAAACCCCACGGCCAGCAGGCCAACCACGGCCAGCGGCAAGAGGGTCAGGGCAGAGCCACGCGAGCGCATCAGGATGCAGCCTAGCATGAAGAAAAACATAAGGTCGGGTGTCCACAGGGGGGCAAAAGGCGTCACGCTGGGGGTTGACAAGCTGACCCCGGCTGCTTTGCCCGCTGCAGCGCTGTGCTACGCTCGCCCGCAAGTTCCTATCATCATCTGTTCAGGGAGTGTCACCAAACCTATATGTCCAAAACCCCAGCAACCAACACTCTGGTGATCGTCGAATCGCCCGCCAAGGCCCGCACCATCGAAAAGTATCTCGGCAAGGGATACTCGGTGGAATCGAGCATCGGCCATATTCGTGATCTGCCCAAAAGTGCCGCCGATATTCCTGAAAAGTACAAGGGCAAGGCGTGGGCCAGACTGGGGCTGGACATAGAAGACGATTTCCGGCCCCTGTACGTGGTGTCGCCGGACAAGCGGGCACATGTGGCCAAGCTGCGCAAGATGGCGAGCGAGGCCGACGAGATTATTCTGGCCACAGACGATGACCGCGAGGGCGAAAGCATCGCGTGGCACCTGTTTCAGGAACTCAAGCCCAAGGTCCCTGTCAAGCGCATGGTCTTTCACGAGATCACCAGAGAGGCGATTCTGGCGGCCATCGCCAACCCGCGCTCCATAGACACCAATCTGGTGGAAGCCCAGGAAACACGCCGCGCCCTGGACCGCTTGTACGGCTACGAAGTGTCGCCCGTGCTGTGGAAAAAGGTGGCCCCCAAACTCAGCGCGGGCCGCGTGCAGTCGGTGGCGACCCGGATGCTGGTGGAGCGTGAGCGCGAACGGATGCGCTTCGTCAGTGCGTCGTGGTGGGACTTGCTGGTGACGGCCCTGACCGCAGAGGGCGTGACCTTCCCCGCCCGCCTGACAGACGTGGGCGGCGTGCGCCTCGCCACGGGCAAGGATTTCGACCCCCTGACTGGCAAGCTGAAACCCGATTCCGGCGTGTTGCAACTGGACGAGCCCCGCGCGGTGGCCCTGGCAGAAGCGCTCAGAGGCCAGACGCTCCGGATTGCCTCTGCCGACGAAAAACCGTTTACGCAAAAGCCTTACGCGCCGTTTATCACCTCCACTTTGCAGCAGGAAGGCAGCCGCAAACTGGGCTTTGCCGCCACGCGCACCATGCGTGCCGCCCAGCGGTTATACGAGGGCGGCTACATCACCTACATGCGTACCGATTCCACCAACCTGTCGGGCGAGGCGGTGTCGGCGGCCCGCGCACAGGTCACGGAAATGTACGGCCCGGACTACCTGAGTCCTCAGCCCCGCGTGTATTCCAAGAAGGCCAAAAACGCGCAGGAAGCGCACGAGGCGGTGCGGCCCGCCGGAAGCACCTTCCGCACGCCCGATCAACTGCGGACCGAGCTGAGCGGCGATGAATGGCGTCTGTACGACCTGATCTGGAAACGGACGGTGGCCTGCCAGATGGCCGATGCACGGGGCCGGGGCCTGCGCGTGCGCCTGACCGGTTTGGCTTCAGGTGACGACGTGACGCTGAGTGCGTCGGGCCGCACCATCGATTTCCCCGGATTTCTGCGGGCCTACGTGGAAGGCAGCGATGATCCCGCCGCCGCCCTCGAAGACCGCGAAACGCCCCTGCCCCCGCTGAAAGCTGGGCAAACCGTGACCGGGCAGGCCGCCAAACCCGAAGGCCACGACACCCAGCCCCCCGCCCGCTACACCGAAGCCAGCCTCGTGCAGTCGCTGGAAGGCGCGGGCATCGGGCGTCCCAGTACCTATGCCAGCATTCTGGGTACCATTCAAGACCGGGGCTACGCGGCCAAAAAAGGTCAGGCGTTGGTTCCGTCTTGGACGGCGTTTGCCACATCTGCGCTGCTGGAACATCACTTCGGCAAGCTGGTGGATTACGACTTCACGGCCCGCATGGAAGAAGACTTGGACGACATTGCGGGTGGGCGGGCACAGCGCGTGCCCTACCTGCGGCGTTTCTTTCTGGGCGATAAGGGCGAAGGCATGGCGCTGCGGCCCCTGATCGAGCAGCAGATGGGCGAGATCGATGCACGCGGCATTGCCACCATCCGGATTCCCAAGCTGGAAGGCACGGGCATAGAAGTGCGTGTCGGGCGCTACGGCGCGTACATGCAACTGGGCGAGCAGAAAGCCAACCTGCCCGAAGGCATGGCCCCCGATGAGCTGACCGCCGAACTGGCCGCCGAGATTCTGAGCCGCCCCAGCGGTGACCGCGTGATCGGTACCGACGAGGCCAGTGGACACCCGGTGGTGGCGCGTGCTGGGCGCTACGGCCCCTACGTGACGCTGGGTGAAGGCAATCCGCCTATTCGCACCGCCAGCCTGTTTCCCACCGACGACCTGAACGAATTGACGCTGGAGCGTGCCCTGCGCCTGCTGAGCCTGCCCCGACTGGTGGGCACCTCCGAGGGCGAGGAAGTGTGGGCCTTTAACGGCAAATACGGCCCTTACCTGAAGCGGGCCAACGACAGCCGCAGCCTCAACAACCACGAGGAACTCTTTACGGTGGGTCTGGTCGAAGCTGAGGCGCTGTTTATGCAGCCGCGTTTCCGGGCGCGTGGGGTGGCCGCCGCGCCGCTGCAAACCTTCGAATTCGAGGGCCGCGCTCCTATCTTGCTCAAGTCGGGCCGATTTGGGCCATACCTGACCGATGGCGAGCGCAACGCCACGCTGAGAAAGGGTGAGGAAGAAGACACCCTGACCGCCGAACGCGCCCTGGAAATCCTGGAGGAACGGGGGAAGGAGCCGAAAGGCAAGCCCGCTAAACCTGCCAAGAAATCGGCTGGAACAGCCAAAGCGGGAGCGAAAAAGACAGCTTCGGCCACCAAGAAAGCTCCGGCTCAGGCCAGTGCGACCAAGGCAACAGGAGCCAAGAAAGCCCCTGCGAAGAAGCCTGCTTCAAAAGCTGCGGCAGCCAAAGCCCCTGCTAAAACTCCGCTGACCTGGGCCGAACTCAAACCGCATTTGGCCGTGCTGAGCGAGCAGGAGCGCCAACTGGTTACGGCCACCCGTGAGCGCGGCCAGAAGGTAGAAGACGTCGCGCCTGCACTGGGGCTGGACGTGAAGAAGGCCAAAGGCATGGCGCTTCAGGCCAGCAAGAAGCTGAACCAGGCGGCGCGGGCCGAATAAGGGAAGAACGACAGCCCATGCCGTCCCGTGCCCGCCCCGAAGCGCCGCCACCGCTGAATCTGGCCCGCCTCGCTGCGGGTGCCCCCGGCCAGTGGGTCACGTTGCCTGGGGCCGAGGTGCGTCTGTTGGCACTGGAAGCCAAGCAGAGTGGCCCGCGTGCATCGGGCTGGCTGGTCTGCCTGATGGGAGAAGCCCTGATCGACCTCCCGGAAGGCGATTTCGTGCGTCTGCGGATCACAGAAGCGCACCGGCTCCTGCCCGAAGACGAGTGGACCATGTTGCCCGTGAAGGCCGGAACGGTGTTGATGCTGATTCCAGACGGCAGCTAGCCCTGTTCCCCGCCCTTTCTCCTGGCCCCAAAGGGACATTCTCTGCCCCTGCCGGGTGCTAGCGTAGAGCCATGACGGCTCCTGCTGTGCCCACCCCCGGACTCCTTTCTCCCGGCGCAACGCCCACCCACGCGGTGCTGGACAAGGCCGTGCGGGGCGAGCGTCTGAACGCCGAACAGATCGAGTCTCTGTATCACCTCCCGCTGCCCGATGTGGCGGCGGTGGCCCACGAGTTGCGCCTGACCCGCCGTGACCCCGACACGGTCACGTTCCTGATCGACCGGAATATCAATTACACCAACATCTGCAACGTGGGCTGCAACTTCTGCGCCTTTTACCGTACAGGCCGCCAGAAAGACAGCTATACGCTGGATTACGAGGCCATCAGCGCCAAGATTCGGGAACTGGAAGCCGTGAACGGAACGCGCATTTTGCTGCAAGGCGGCGTGAACCCGGAATTGGGACTGGACTACTACCTGGGCCTCCTGCGGCACGTCAAAGCCCACCATCCCAGCATCCGCATCGACGCCTTCTCGCCCGAAGAAGTGCTGTTTATGGAAAAGACGTTCGGGCTGGACCTGAACACGTTGCTGGACACGCTGATCGAGGCGGGACTGGACGGCCTGCCCGGAGCAGGCGGCGAGATTCTGGAAGACGAGGTGCGGGCCAAAGCCGCGCCCGCCCGGATTCGCAGTGCCGATTGGTTCCGCATTCTGGACGCGGCCCAGCAAAAGGGGCTGTACACGATCTCCACGATGGTCATCGGCTTTGGCGAAACCTACGCCCAGCGCACGCGCCATCTGCTCAAAATCCGTGACCAGCAGGACAAGGCGCAGGCGGCCTACGGCGGCAACGGCTTTTCCGGGTTTGCCATGTGGACGCTGCAAACCGAGCACACCCGTCTGCACGGCAAGGCTCCGGGGGCCACCGCGCATGAGTATTTGCAGCAACTCGCCATCGCCCGAATCGCGCTGGACAACATCGTCAATATTCAGGCGTCGTGGCCCGCGCAGGGCTTCAAGGTGGCGCAGGCGGCCCTGTATTACGGTGCAAACGACCTGGGCTCCACCATGCTGGAAGAAAACGTGGTCAGCGCGGCGGGCGGGCATGGGCGGCATCACGCCACCGTGCGCGAACTGATTCGGATCGCCGTAGACGCTGGATTTGACCCGGCCATCCGCAACAGCCGCTTTCAGATCATTGACCGTCCGGATGTGGACGCCATCCTGAACCGCGCCGATGCCAACCCAGAAGCGGCGCGGGCCGTCGGAGCAATTTAAGCTCCCTGAGAGGAGAAGGGGCGAAGCTGGGCCTTGCTGAAACGCCGGGTCAGCGCGCGCTCGGAGAATGCACCTTGACCCTCCCCTGAGGCCGGGCGGCTTCCCTTTTGTCTACATAGCTTGCGATTCATCAAGCCTATACAGTGGCTTTTCGATTCTTTGATGCCTGTCTTCCAGCACAATAGGAGTCATGAGCCCCCTCGTTTTTGTCGCCTGCGAGAGTTACGGCGAGGGTGCGTGGCGGTTGGAAGCGCATTTTCACCTTGCTGCCGTCAGAGATTTTCTGGTCGTGCTGGCTTCGGCTGGCTTTGGTGGACGCGGCCATCCGCCCGATCTGAGCGTGACCCTGGAGGCCGAGCTGCTGTTTGAAGAGGAGGTCATCGCCGCGCCGACCTACTTCGCTGCCTCTGAACTGGGCCGGTTGTTGGGCCACGCGCCGCCCGATCTGGCCGCCCAATTCCGGGCTTGGCACGCCATGACCCGTGCGTTTGAAGGCATGGGACGCCCTGCCCGGATGATCGTGTGGCAGATCGAATGATGCGGGTGAGCCACGATCCCCGAACATCCGTGAGGGCACCGGAGAGCCGTCCATCTCCGCCAACCCGAATTTTTTGCTCCTCGCTCCAGTCCGACTCGCCTGCGACTCATCGCAATTCTGGATGAGCGCCCTCGTTTTTGCCGTGTGTGAAGTGCGGAGTGGGGAGAGCTGGCATGAGGTGGCCGCCTTCGAGCATGGGTCGGCCCGTCATCTGCTGGCCCTCCTGGATGAACAGATGCTGTCAGGGCGCGGTTGGCCGCCGGATTCAGGCTCTGGCATCCGTGCAGGGCCACAGGAAGCTCAGGCCTTCGGCGCGACGTTCATCACTGGGCCGGAGCTTGCGGCATTGGCAAAAGCAGATGACGATCCCATCACGCTCCCTGCATGGCAAGCCTTCGCCCGCGTATACGAGGACGCGGGCGTGGCAGTGCGGGTGGTGCTCTGGTTTGTGTAGGTTGGAGCTTATGACCGCTTCA
>JAQBPF010000025.1 GCA_028287665.1 Deinococcus sp.
ATTCAGGTCGGCGGCGTCAAAGCTGCCTTCCAGCAGTTCGCTGCGGTTGCCTGCCAGGCGGCTCAGCAAAGAAGGTGCGGCCATGACGCCCAGCACTTCACTGTGGGCCAGACCATAGCTCACCAGACCGCGCTGCGCTTTGGCATCAGTGGCCGGGATGACCCAGTACAGCGTGCCGCTCGGCCCCACCACGGGATCGGCAATCGGCTGATCATTCAGGCGGCTGCTGCCAGGGGTCACGGTTGCGCCTACAGGTGGCAGATGTGAGATCACCAGTTCGTTGGAGCGGGCAGGCGCGTCGTAAGGCAGGTTGACGACGCTTTCACGGAGCTGGGTCGGAGCTGGGCGCACCTCGGACGCCCTGATTTCGAGCACGGGCACTTCGGGCACCCCGACGACGGGTTCGGGCATGCGAGCTGGCGCAGACGTCAGCAGACCGCCTACCGTTTGCGGTGCGGGGCAAGAGGGGCTGTTCAGTTGGGCATTCAGGGTGGCTTCGCCTGCAGCGTCCACACGGGCGTGGTAGATCAGGGTGCGGCTTTCGCCTGCGGCCAGCGTGCCCTCAAAGGTGGTGGGATCAAGGGCCACCAGGCCCGCGCCGGGAGTGTCGGTCAGGGCAAAGGGCACGCTCTGGGCCGCAGTGTTTTTAACTGTCAGGCTCACAGTCACTTCGTCTCCCACGGTGGTGGCGGCCAACGGTTCGCGGCTCAGTTGCAGGCTGGTGGCGCTGGGCAACACGTTCAGGCTTACGGTCTGGCCCCGTTCCCAGGGATTCAGGCGGGCGTTGACGGTCAGGGGGCCAGCCACGGTGGCTGTGCCGATCACGGTCAGGGTGCCGGGGCGCTGTGCATTCAGCGTGCCGTCCAGCGTGTTCACACCGCTGATGTCCAGTCCGGGCATTTCCAGTGTCAGGTTCATGGGCAGGTCGCCCGCAAAGGCTGTGCTGGCGCGGGCCGTCAGGGTCACGCGGTCACCGATACAGATTTCGGTCTTGTCGGTCTGGAGGGTCAGTGCCACTTCGGGGCGAATCTGCACGTGCCCTTCAGCCAGGCCGCCTTTGGGAACGGTCAGCTTGCTCTGATCCAGCGTGACGGTGGCTCCGGTTACCGCAGCGGCGCTCAGCGAGTAGTCGCCAACGGGCACGCGGCGGGTCAGGCTGCCATCCACCCGGATCTGCTCGCCGTTCAGGGTCACGTCGGCGCTGGTAGGCGTGACGCTGCCGGGCAACAACAGTTCGGCGGTGACGCGCAACTGTCCGGTCTGGTCCACCCGGGTCAGGGTAATGGGGGTCGCCGTTCCGGCCCGCAGCAGCGAAAAGCCTACCGTGTTGGAGTACTGCTTGGCGGTGCCGGGCTGACGCAGTTCGATCACGTAGCGTCCGGCGGCTTCGGGAATCTTCAGATCCGTCCAAGCCAGGTCGCCGCTGACGGCCAGGGGCGTGATGTTGCCCTGTTCGTCGCGCAATTGGGCTTCCAGTTCGCTTTGGCCGTCGCCGTCGTACATACGGACCACGTAGGGCACGGTGCCGTCGGTGGTCACGTTAATGGCCGGAACCCAGTCCTGAGAATGAATGTTGACGGTCAGGCGGTCGGCGGTTACATCGGCACTTACGCCGGTCAGGCGCACGGCGAAGGTGTTTTTGCCGTTGCCTTTGGTTTCCACGTTCAGGCGGTACTGGCCCGCCGTCAGGTCCTGTTCCAGCAGGGTTACCCAAGCGTGAGTACCCGGCGTAAAGGTGCGCTTGAGCACCATGGCGCCGCTCGCGTCGGTCAGCGTAAAGGTGGTCGCCACTGCCGAACGATTGCCGTCGTACTGCTCGTCACCGACGTAGGTGCCGCTGCGGTAGTCGCTCTGATCTACGCGGGGGCTGTACAGATCGAGTTTGATCCGGCCGGTGATCGGCACGCTCAGGTTCAGGTTCTGGTCGCCTACCGTCCACATCAGCTTGTCGCCGATGCTGGTCAGAGGCAAGCTGGTATCAATTTCTTGGGCCTGGGCTACTGAACCTGCTGCCAACAAGGCAGTCAGGGCGGTCAGGGCAGCCAGAGATGGTCTTGCTTTGAACTTCACTTCAGTACCTCCAGCTCACGAGAGGATCGGTAGTGGCCGCACGGGCTTCCCCTGGTCCTTCGAAGCGGTAGGTGTGGTTGGTTTCACCTGCATTTAAGGTACCGGTGAGGCTATTGCGCCCTTCTTTCAAGGTCGCGCCTGCGGGCAGTGGATCCGTCAGCACGAAGTCGGGCAGGGCGTTGGGCGAAGTGATTTTGAGGTTCACGAGGTAGCCGTCCGTGAATGGCATCACCAGTTTTTCGACCCGTACGGCGCCTACGATCAAGACCGTCTGACGTAACACGTTGATGTCGCCGCCCAGCGGGGCCAGTGGGAAGTCCACGCTGGTGAGGCCGCGCACATGCACGGTCTGAGTACCGCTCAGGTCGCCGTCGGCCGGAACTTTCAGGGGCGGGTATGGCGTGGTGTTGGGGTCCAGTCTGAAGGCCTGTGCGCCGTACTGAACGTTGGCAAAGTGATACAGCCCTGCTGTGTCGGTCAGGGCCAGGCGGCCACCAGCCATGATCACGCGAGCGCGATCTACGGGCGTATCAAAGCCTTCTTCATACAGACCGTTGCGGTTGCGATCGATGTATACGATGCCCAGAACGTCGCCCAGTGGGGCAAACTTCAGGGGGTCGAGGCGGGTGCTGGCCTCGGCGCGGTTGCTGGCAATGGCCCGGTTGGGCCCGCCTGCGCCGTTGCCCACCACTTCTACGGTATTGATCAGGGTGCCTGTGGCTTGCGGAGTCACGCGGGTCGCGTAGGTCAGGACGATTTCGCCGTTGGCCGGAATTACAGCGACCTTCCATTTCAGGGTGCTGCCCGCAGTGCCACCAACGGCCACGGTGGGGTCGGCGTAATGGGCTCCGACCAGCGTGGTGGTTCCAGCGATGTACTCCAGCCCCACAGCGGGGTTGTCAGTAATGGTGGCGTCCACGATCTCCGTGGTGGGCGACAGGTTGCGAATGCGCAGGGTGTAGGTGAGGCGGTCCCCGTACGTGGCGACCTTGGCGCTCACTTCTTTCACGATCACCAGACGTGCACTCCACACGGGCGTCTTGACTTCATTGCTGGCAATTGGCGCGGGCAATTCGGTACTCACCAGATTGAAGATGTTTTTCAGTTCCTCACCGTCTATGGCGCGGCCAGAAACCACCGTTTCCATCGTTAGAGTGCGGGTTTCGCCGGGTTGCAGGGTGCCCAGATTCCAGGTGACGGCTTGTGTACCTACTGTACCAGCCACGACGCCGCGCTCGGAAGCTTTCACAAAATCGGTATGTGCTGGAACTGGATCGCTGACCACCACATTGGTCAGCGGGCGGGTGTAAGGATTACGCACCGACAAGGTGTAAGTGATCTTGTCGCCCGTCGCCACCGTGATATTGGCCGCTACCGAACTGGATTTGACCAGTTCGGGCAGGCCACCCTCGACGCTGGCGATCAGGTCGCGGGTCTGGTTGCTGGTGCCTCGGTCGCCTTTCACGGTCAGGAGGGCGTCGATTGGCCCGGCCTGTGTGGGGGTGTAACACACACGCACCAAGGCTGTTTGGCCCGGATCGAGAATCAGGGGCTGCACCAAGGGGCCGCCGCTGGCATTCAGGAATTCAGCTTTGGCTGCGCCCTGCGGGTAGGTTACGGTGACCGTAAAGTTGTCGCGCACATCGCCCGTGTTCTTGACGGTGTGGTCAAAGCAGACCAATTGACCCACCACGGCAAAAGGCTTGCTTTGGCTGTCGGCAGGCGTGCCTTCGGGCGCTTCCGGGTTGCCTTCTGGCCCGATGGCGACGGCAGGCAAGTAACGCACGTCGGCGGTAGCCGTGCCGCTGGACTGCTTGCCCCCAGTGGTTGCGGTGGCAACGTTGGGAATCATGCGGTTTTCGGCGGATGGCCCGGCCAGCATCCGGAAACTGAGGCTTAAACGAGCGTCTGCCTTAAGCGTCGGCACGCGCACCCGCACGCCGCGCACCTGGGCGGGTTCGGTGGCTTGCCAGTTGATGCCATCGGCACTGTATTCCAGCACCGCATCGGCGACCTTGTTGCCGACGCTGGCGCTGCCTGCCACAAAGGTCAGGCCGAGTGCCAACTGATCAGTCAAAAGGTCGGTCAGGATGACTTCGCGGCTGTCACCTTGGCCGCCGTTCACCGTGTTCACCGTCACGGTGGTTTCGCTACCAGGACGCACCAGCGCGGGCGTAAAGATCTTGTCTACAGCGAGGACGGGGGGCGGCCCTACCGTGACACGGCTGACATTGTCGACGTCGGTGGCGGAATTGTCACCAGCGCAAGAGCCGATTAGGTTAACAAAGGCTTCTCTGCGTGCGCTCTGGTCGGTGCTGACCAAGACCAGCAAAGTGGCGTTGCCATCGGCAGGTAGATCTACGCTGCTGACACTCGGCTCATTGGTGTCCACGACTCCGTTGTTATTGAGGTCATGGTACACACCCAGAACCGGCGTAAAAATACTCTCGGTTTCTATGCGGCCTACCACGCCCAAGGTCGCTGCCGAGTTTCCGGCGTTGACGAGGGTGTAGCGGAAGGTGGTGTTTTCACCAGGAAGTAACGTGACAGTTTGACCTGGAGCAAGCACCGAACCATTGGGCGTAATGCTGACAGCGCACAGGGCCTGCACTGTGGTGCTGACCAGATTGCTCTGGGCGGTTGTGGCGCCGCCTGGCGCCAGCGGCTCATACGAAGCCGTCGCGATGTTGGTGATGTTCGTTCCGGCAGGAGTTCCGACGGCGTTGGCCCACTGGCCGCCCACGCCTGCACCTAGTGCCAGTAGGGCAGACAGCAGTTGAAGGGGGAATTTAGATAAGTAGCTCACGGTCATGGTCTCCTCGGTGAAACAGTGAAAAAGAAGCTTGTGGACGGTCAAATGGGAAGTTCAAAGAAGATCTATGATTTTTGGCATTCAAAAATTGCTATGGATCAGTTCAAGTGCATCAACGGCATTCACTGTGCTGGAGCTCTTCTGACATCCCTCTGACGGCGCGGTACCCCTGGGCCAGTGGCTGGCTTTAGGCTGATGACGGGTTGGAAAACGGTGCGCCCCAAGAGAACAGGGACGCACCGGGGAGGAGGGCTTACTTGACGGTCGTAGTGATGTCGAGCGTGATGGTTGCGCCGCCGGGGACGACGTCAGCGACCGTAATGGTGCCGCTGGCGTTGGTATCGATGGCGACCGTGAGGCCACCCGCAGCTACAGCGGCAGCGGTAGGAACGGCGCTGCTGAACGTTGCGCCGCCGTCGGTGCTGTAGTAAGGAGTCTGGCTAATTAGAGCGGGGGTCTGACCACTGAATCCGGCGAGCGTGACGCTGGCCGTAACGAAGTTGGTGTACGTGAAGGTGGTGTTTGCGCTGCTGTCGACCAGTTTGAAGTTGAAGACCGAGGCGTTGTAGCTGTTGGTGGCCACGATCTTGTACTTCAGGGTATTGCCGGGCAGAACAGTAGCGTTGGCGGTACCGTAAGTGCCAGCGTTCACAGCCTGGGTCTTGACCACGCTGATGGTGCCGATGCTGCCGATCTTGATCTGATCGTTGGTATCGGTGACGCTGGAATTGCTGAAGTTGCTCACGATGGGTTGGCTCACGACAGGGTTGGGGTTCAAGCCTGCTGTACCCGTAGTGGCTTTGGCATTATTGGGAACATCAACGACGGCGTACACCGTGAGTGTGCTGTTGGCGCTCACAACGTTAGTGATGAAGTTGCCTGCAGTGTCAGTCGGCACAGCGGCGCCGCTGGCGTAAACATACCGTACGGGCACATTGACGAAACTGCCGTCATTCAGGATGATTTTGACGGTGCTCTTGATCAGGGTATACGTGTCGTTGTATTGGCCAGTGTTCTTGATGTCCATCGGGAAAATGGCCGTCGGATCGGTCACTGGGTTCGTGGTTGGCGTACCAGTGGCCGGAACACCGGGAACAGCAGTCGTACCGGGGACAACCACCTGAGCGGTGTTGCCGGGGCCGATCAACGAAGGATCAGGATTGGGGGTCGCCGAGTCGCCGAACAGCAAGCCAGGGGGCAGGATCGTATCCGTCGAGTAAGCGTCGGCGTGTGTTGGAGCGGTTCCCTTGTTGGTCGAGCTGAGACCGACGGGGACAGGAATATTGACTGGGTCAGCATTGGCGACCAAGGCTTGGTCAGGGTAAGTCACGACCGTGCGGTACTGCACGTCGTTTCCAGGGGTCACGCTGACGCTCGGGTAGGCCACGGTCCCCCCCGGTGCGGTGGTCATGGTCAGGGCTGTGCCGGTGCTGCTCAGGAACTGCACCGTGTAGCCAGGAACGTACCCAGGGGTTCCCACGGTCCCGACCGCTGGAACGGTGTACAGGCCAGCGCTGGTCGGGGTGCCACCGATGGGCAGGCCAGTGGCAGGATCGGTGGGGAAAATCTGAATGACGTCGGTGACCGTTCCACTGTTGTGGACGTTGTTATTGAAGGTGACCTGCGTGACACCGGCGGGTGGGTAGGCGAATTGGTCGTTGCCTAC
>JAQBPF010000030.1 GCA_028287665.1 Deinococcus sp.
TGACAATCAGATCGAAGGGGCCGGGCAAGCCGCGGAGCAGGTCGGCCTGAACAAATTGCACCTCCAGTCCGTTCAGCGCTGCATTTTCCTGTGCCAGGGCCAGGGCATCGGCGCTGATGTCGGTGGCAGTCACCACCGCGTCGGGGCGGCCAGCCTTAATCCCCAGTGCCAGTGCGCCCGTGCCTGTTCCCACGTCCACCACGCGGGGATGGGCTGTGCCACGCAAGGCTTCCAGTGCCAGATGCAGCAGCCATTCGGTTTCGGGCCGGGGAATCAGCGCCCGCCCATCGGACTTCAGGCGCACGCTGCCCCACTCCACCTCACCCAACAGGTGTTGCAGAGGAATGCGGGCGGCTCTGGCGTCGATCAGAGCCACCAACTGTTCGGCCTGAGCCTCCGAAACTTCTCTGTCAGACGATAAAAACAGAGCGGTATCACCCAGGCCCAGCACAAATTTCAGCAGTTCGCGGGCATCGGTTCTGGGCGAAGGCAGGCCAAGTGCTGCAAAGCGCGAGATGGCCCGCATCTGCCAGGTCTTGACGGTGACCAGAGGCAATCCTGAAACGCCTCAGCCGTGCCGGGGCCGAATAATCAGGCGGCGCGAAGCCCCTTCGCCCACGGATTCGCTCATCACGTCCGGGTGCTCCTTGAGGGCAATGTGAATCACGCGGCGCTCAGAGGCGGGCATCGGCTGAAGCTCGTGCGCCTCGCCGCTTTTGGCCACCTGAATGGCGAGGCGTTCAGCCAATTTGGTCAGGGTATCGGCCTGCCGTTTGCGGAAGCCGCCCACATCGATTCGCACGCGCAGGTCGCTGCGGCCCGCCTGCTTGGCCAGGACCGTATAGGCGATGACCTCAATGGCCCCCAGCAATCGCCCGTCGCGGCCTGCCAGTTTGGCGGCGTTTTCACCCGTAATTTCGGCTTCCAGCGCGTCTTCGGCCTGCTGCACCGAAACGCTGAGGGTGTCGTCCATCCGGCTGGTCAGGGCGTTCAGGAAGCGTTCCAGCACTTCTTTGGGGTCTTCGTTAAGGGTGCCTTCGGCGGGCAAAGCGTCTGCCGAGGCGTCCGGGGCAGGCGGCGGCGGCGTGACCTCGTCCTCGTCGGCCTCGCTGATCCCTAAGCCCGCGAGATAGTCGTCGAGGTTCGTGCGGTTGTCCATATGATCAGTTTACTGCGGAATTCTCACGATTCCCTCTCATCCGGGGTTCGTCCGTTTCCTGAACCTTTGGGAAAGCGCCAAAAGTTCATCCAACTCCCGACCCCCGTCTCGTTTCCTGCTCGCGCTGCTCGGATGGAAAGCCACACCATCTCGGCTTTCCATCGGAATTTTTGATTCAGATTGGATCAGCTTGGGCTGTGTTTTGTGGCTGGGCGGCCTGCCTGGCAAACTCTCTGGCGCTGCGTTCCAGCATGTCGAACATGCTCTCAAAGCCCGCCTGCCCGCCCATGTAGGGGTCGGGTACGTCTGCACCTGGGGCCAGTGGGTCAAAATCGCGCATCAGGCGCACGCGGGCGGCGGCTCCGGTCGATCCGGCCAGCGCGCGGGCTTCCGCTGCATTCTGAGAATCCATTGCCAGAATCAAGTCATAGTCGGCAAAATCGCGCCGGATCAGCTGCCGCGCCTTGCCGCTCAGCCGCAGGCCGTGCCGCCGCGCCACGTCTACGCTGCGCGGGTCTGCGGGTCTTCCCACATGCCAGTCGCCCGTGCCAGCGCTGTCTACCACGGCTTCTACACCCGCCGCCGCCAATTCCCGCCGCAGTAACGCCTCGGCCACCGGAGAACGGCAGATGTTGCCAAGGCACAGGGCCAGCACGCGCAGAGGGGCAGGATTGGTCATGTGGCTAGTGTGCCCTAAACCGTCCTCCCCTCTGTACAGGCACAGGGTTTACAGAGGGCAGCTTGTACAGGCACAGCCAAAAGTGAACCGCAGCCGCAGTTGCCCACGCGCCACGGTTCACCTTCTGGCTGTCAATCTTTTAAATTGTTGGGCCTGGTAAGCCCAGTCCTTACTGGCTGCGCTCGATCAAAAACGCTTTTTCGATCACGTCGGGCGTGCCGGGGTAGCCGGGCTGAATACGGGTCAGGCGGTCCAGCACGTCCAGCCCTTCCACAATGCGGCCAAACACGGTGTGCTTGCCGTTCAGATGGGGCGTGGCGGTGAAGGTGATGAAGAACTGGCTGCCGTTGGTGCCGGGGCCACGGTTGGCCATGCTCAGCACACCCTTGCCGTCGTGGCGGTGGTCGCTGCCGAATTCGTCTTCAAAATCGTAGCCGGGGCCGCCGCTGCCGGTGCCGGTGGGGTCCCCAGCCTGCGCCATAAACCCGTCGATCACGCGGTGAAACTTGATGCCGTCGTAGTAGTGATGACGCAGCAGGTAGGCAAAAGAGTTCACGGTCACGGGGGCGTCGTCGGCAAACAGATCCACGACCAGGCGGCCCTTGCTGGTGTCCAGCACAGCGCGGTAGTCCTTGCCGGGTTCGATGCCTTCGCCCAGTTCAGGAGCAGCGGTGAACTTGATCACGCGCTCAGGGCTGAGTTCAGGGGTGACGGTAAAGCCTTGGGGCAGGTCGGTATAAGCGTCGCTCATGCGCGCATTGTAACGTGCATATTCACACAGTCAGCTTTCAGGATGATGAAGAGAACAGGGGTTTGACATTTTGAGCCAGCAAGCTCAATACCCCTCAGATCACCCATTCGCCGTCCCGCATCAGCGCCTCACGGCTGCCATCTGTCCGCACGCCGTCCACGTTCATGCCGGGGCTGCCAATCATCCAGTCCACGTGAATCAGGCTGTGGTTGCCGCCCAGATCGGCAAAAGAGGTCGGTGATTCGGCAGCCCCGATCAGATCAGGCCGAACGGTGGTCGGGTAGGCGCGGCCCAGCGCAATGTGGCTGGCGGCGTTTTCATCGAACAGGGTATTCAGAAACAGGGTTCCGGTGCGGGCCACGGGCGCACTGGCGGGCACCAGCGCCACTTCGCCCAGACGGGCCGCGCCTTCATCGGTGGCGATCAGTTGGCGCAGGGTGTCCTCGCCGCGTGTGGCGGTCACCTCCACGGCGCGGCCCGCTTCAAACCTCATGCGGATACCTTCCACCAGTTGCCCGCGCACACTCAGCGGCTTGCTGGCCACCACCACGCCATCGACCCGGTCACGGTGGGGGGCCGTAAAGACCTCATCGGTGGGAAAATTGGGCACGCCCAGCACGCCGTTTTTGGCCCGTTCTGCGCCGCCCTGCCAGAAGTGTCCGTCGGCCAATCCTACGGTCAGGTCGGTGCCCAGTTCGCCCTGACTGTGTTCGCTCTGAAAGTGCAGGGCCGCAAAACGCTGCTGATTCAGGCGCTCCGTGCGGGCTTGCAGGCCTGCCAGATGCGCCTGCCACGCGCCCACCGGGTCGGGCGTGTCTACACGGGTCACAGTAAAAATGTCTTCCCAGAGGCGGGCCACGGCGTCGGCTTCCGGCAGTTCGGGGAAGATGGCCTGCGCCCAGGCGGGCGTGGCGATGGCCGCCACGGTCCAGCTCACGTCAAAGTTGCCTGTGGCCTCGCTGACCTTCTGGAAGGCCTGCGCCATCGCCTTGCTGCGCCGCGCGACCCGCCCGCCGTCTACGCCCGCCAGCAGGGAAGGATCGTCGCCCAGAATGCCGATAAAGGCGTACCCATCGGCCACCATTGCCTCGCGCTCCTGCGCCTGCCAGCTGGGCAGGAATCCCACCGCTTCATCGCTGCCGTCTTCGTAGAGGGCCAGATCGGCGTGGGCATCGCCGTAGCCCAGGCGGGCATCCAGCGCCCCGGCGCGGTAGGCGGCCCGCTGCACCAGTCTGGCAAAGTGGGCCGCCTCCACAGGCGCGGTAATCCGCACCTTGCCGCCGGGGGTCAGGCCCACGCCCACACGCACCAGCAGGTCGGCGTAACGGGCCAGCTTGGCTTCAAATTCGGGAATCAGAGAGTTGGAAGACATGCCCTGAACTTTAAGCGTTTTGGGAGCAGGCTGGATGGTCTGTTGCGCTTCCTACCACCCCTCGATCTGCCGCCCCGCCTCAAAGGCCGCCACGCCTGCCGCCACCGCCAGATTCAGGCTGCGGCCTCCGCCGGGTTGCGGCAGCCGCAGCCGGGGCAGGGCGTCCCGTAACCACACGGGCAGGCCACGCGATTCGGGGCCGAACAGCAGGTAATCGCCGCGCTGAAAGCCTGCCCGCGTGTGCAGCCTCGTGCCGTGTGTGGTAAAGGCCCACACCCGCGCCGTGGGGGAGAGGGTGGCCGCAAATGCTGTCCAGCTGGCGTGTTCGTGCAGGGTCACGCCTTCCATGTAGTCCATCACGGCCCGCCTGAATTCGCGGTCGTGCAGATGGAAGCCGAAGGGCCGAATTAGGTGCAGTTCTGCCCCCAGCACCGAGCAGGTCCGGGCCACGTTGCCCACGTTTCCGGCCTTCTCCGGCTCGAACAGGACAACGTGCAGCAGCGGCTCAGCAGGATGGTCCGTGCTCATACAGACCGCACCAGCAGCACCGTGACCCGCGTCTGCACATGGTCGGGAGCCAGTCCTTCCGAGGTCTTGAAGCTCACGCCGACCTCTGTTTCGGGCAGGCCCAGCAGCAGCGCCACATTCTGCGCGATGGCGGCCCGCAGCGGCCCCAGCTTGGGCCGGTCGAGCGTGACCACCAGCGCCACATTGGCAGGCCGGTAGCCGCGCTCCAGCGTCAGTTCCAGCGCCCGCTCCACGATCACTGCCGAATCCATTCCCTTGTGCGCCGCGTCGCTATCGGGAAAATACTGGCCTATATCGCCCAGCGCGAGGCCGGACAGCAGAGCGTCGGCCACGGCATGCAGCACGGCGTCACCGTCACTGTGGGCCACTGCGCCCTTTTCGGCCAGAGGGATGGGAATACCGCCCAGAATCAGCGGGCGGCCCCCGGACAATCGGTGGGCATCTTCTCCAAATCCGATGCGGTAGGGCAAAGTTGCAGGAAAGGTCATGCGGCGAGTCTAGAGGAGAGCGGGTTTAGTCTTCGGGTGCCGACGGAGGGCGGGGCAGAACTTCTAGCGTGGCGGCCCCACTGGTGGCGTCTGTGATGGCCTGGGCAAAGGTGGGCGCGTCTTCTGGATACAGCTCTACAGGCAGCCACACGCCCGCCGCCGTGAATTCTTCCTCGCCCCGCACGGCGTCCACGCTGCCCAGCAGGTGATACAGGGCGCTGAGGTGGCCAAAGCCCACGCCCACGCGCAGGGTCACGCGCCCACGCACCGGCACCCGCAGCGCGGTTCGGAGGCACTCTGCCGCCGCGCCCCCGTAGGCCCGCACCAGCCCGCCCGTGCCCAGTTTGGTGCCGCCGTAGTAGCGCACGACCACCACCATCACGTGGTCCACGCCCTGGCCGCCTATGGCCCGCAGGATCGGTGCGCCCGCCGTGCCGCCCGGTTCGCCGTCATCGCTGAAGCGGTACAGGGGACCGATCTGGTAGGCCCAGCAGTGGTGGGTGGCGTCGGGGTAGCGTTCCTTCAGTGCCGCCAACTGCTCCAGGGCCTGCGGCGGCGAGTCGGCGCGTTCGGCAAAGGCCAGAAACTCACTGCCCTCTATGACGGTGCTGTGGCGGTGCGGGGCAGCCAGCGTGGTGAAGGGCGGCGGCAGATAGGGCAGTTCCAACTGCATGCCTAGAGAAGTCCCCGCTCCTGCAACAGCCGCCGTGAGTGCCACAGCGTCAGGCTGCTGGGGCCGTCCAGAATCTGTCCGGCGTCCAGTAGGGCGTAAATGTCGGGGAGGGGCAGCACCACGCGCTCGATGACTTCGGTTTCCTCGTGTGCCGTGTCGCCCAGACTCACGCCCAGTGCCAGCCACGGATAAAAAATCACGCCGCTGATGCTGGGTTGAGGATAGAACCCTGGCAGGGCCACCCATTCGGCTGCCACGCCGCCCACCTCTTCACGCAATTCGCGCACGGCTGCCGCGTGCAGTTCCTCGCCGCGCTCCACGCCTCCTGCCACCACTTCCCACACCGTGGCCCGCAGCGGGTAGCGGTATTGCCGGATCAGCACCCCCTGCCCCTCTGCCGTAATAGGCAGCACGAAAATAGCGCGTGGGCCGCGTGGACGGTACTGGTACTGGCCTTCCAGGCCGCCGCCCATATCCACCCGGTCCAGCACCACCGAGCGCGGCCCCGGTACCAGTTCCCGCGATTCCAGCGTCTGCCAGGGCTGGGCCTCATCGGGCACCAGCATGGGCCAGTTGGCGTGCATGGTCTTGTCGTTGCTGCCTTCTCCGTTGCCGTGTCCGTCACCCGTCATGCCGTTAGGCTACGCGGTTTGAGGCGCGGACGCGGGCCAAGCCGCCCACAGCTCAGGAGCCCATGCGCTGCATCTCGACCACATAACGCGCGATTTCTTGTGGAGAGGCCACCCCGCGTGCCACCTCGACCCGTTCGACCAGCACCTCGGGGTCGTAGGGGTCCACGCGCAGCAATTGATTGGCCAGCAGCAGGGCACGTTTGAGGTCGCCGTTGTCGCGGGCACGGCGCATCTGGTTGCGAATGGCTCCCGTAACCGCCCTCTGCAATTCCTCGCGCAGATCCTGGGCCCACTCGCTGTCGGTCACGGTTTTGAGGAAGGGTCCCCGGTATAGCGCCAGCATACGGGCCATGTCGCCGCGCTCCAGAGCCAATTCCAATTCCTGCACATCTATGGTCAGGCTGATGCCCGGTCCCAGCGAATAGCGCGGCATATTGTGCGGCCCAGCATGGACCACCGCGCCCTTGCCCAGGGCTTCCCGCAGTTCACGGATTACGCTCCGGATGTAATTCGATCCAGCCACGGGATCTTTGTCGGGGTACAAATCCAACTGTATTTCCTGCCGTGTGCGCCCCGGATTTCTTGCCAGATAGACCAGCATCAGGGCGCTGCCGTGCAGGGTCAGCGATACGGGTTGACCGTCGCGCACCACGCGGGTACGCCCCAGCGTTTCCACCTGGGCATGTGTCAGGCGTTCCTCATCCAACGGCACACTGCCGGTCAGCGCCGCGATTTTGTCGATGACCGCCTCCATAAAGGGAGCCACATCGGGTTCCAGCATGGCGCTATGGGTCAGTTCGGCCAATTCCTCCAGGTCGGGCCGGAAGCGGGCCTTGTCCTTGTCTTGCAGCAGGCGCTCCAGCCCCTCGCGCAGTATTTCCACCGATTCCTGATTGCGTCCCGTTCGCCGCAGTGAGTCCGAAAAATGAAGGAGCGCCCGTGTCAGCAGATGCGAATCGCCCGATTCACGCACATGAGGCAGGGCCGCTTCAAAATCCAGCAGGGCCAGTTCTATCTGTCCGCGTCGCCGGAACACCACACCACGGGTAATTAGGAGTGCGGCGGGCAGCTCTTCACCTGCATCCACACCCGCATGTATCGCTTCCAGGGCCTGTGCAAACTGCCCCTGCTCGCTATGCAACTCCGCCAATCGCGACGCCACCCAGATACGTGATTCGTACTCACCAGAACCCTCTACCAGTTCTCGAAGTTCTAGCAAAGTTCTCAAAGTTCGCGGCTTATCTCCTTTTAGACGGTAGATATCTGATTCATTGGTTAACACTATGATCATCCACTGATCGGAATAATATTCTGGATTGGCTAAAATTTGACGTGTCTCTTTAATATAAATTTCCGCCTCATCTAATAAGCGGGCGTCTATATATATGGCAGCAATGCTATGCAGTGTTGATAGACGCGGGTAGGGAACCGGATCAACACTTAGAACTCGTAGAGCCTCTTTATTTAACTGGAGGGCACGATTAATGTTGCCTAGAACGTTATACATTTGTGCCAAAGTCTGAGTAATTCGTCCGGTCAATTCATCATCGCCCAGCGAAATATAACCATGCCAGGCTTTCTCGCAGCGGGCCAACCCAGAATCGACATGACCCATCTGAAATTCTGTGGTGCCCCACCACCGTTGAAGACGAAGGCTTAACTCTCCAGCAGGCATTGGACCCAATTGGGCGAAGTGCTGGGCTGCGTCTTCAAAGCGTCCCATCAAACGCATCAGATTGCCGAGCTCGATCATCGCTTCAGGGTCACCCAATATTGAAGCTCTGGTTAACGGCGTCTCAGCCAACTCAAACTCGCGTAGGCGAAGATGCGACAATCCCAGCATCCGCCAAGTTGCAGTCTCCATTTGCTGCAATTCGGTGGTAAGTGTGATGACAGTCCGGTAATTCCCCGACTCAAAAGCGGTTTCTATTTGACTCGGGGGATTCATCGTGCCACCTCACGGCCTCCTTACTACGCTTTGGTTATGAAATTTAGCCATAGCACACACGTTCTGACAAACCTCTTACAAAAAACTGTGATCGTTTTCACGCCAGATCAAGTCAAAGATATCAAGGCTGGCGCTCGTGAATACGGTGTGATGCAGGCTGGTGCTCGTGAATACGGTGTAATGACCACTGGGAAGGCGGCCTAATATGACACATTCCAAAGTAACGCCTGCCCCTGCTCCTAAACCTGCTCCTGTGGTGAACACGGCCCCACGCAATGACAAGCCACGCGAAGTAGCATTGCCCGTCATGCGGGGAGCGACAGCGGATTTCGGAGTCATCTGAATGAGGATAAATATAGAGCACAA
>JAQBPF010000068.1 GCA_028287665.1 Deinococcus sp.
GACCGTGACGCGCCCAGCGGTCAGTACGCCCGTATCGGTATCGGCGGCGGCAGTCAGGTGGGTCGTGCCGGTGGGGTAGGTCACGCGGATGTCTTGTCCAGTGCCATAAGCACTGAATTTGAAGGCGGTATTGGCGGGGACGTTATCACCAAAGCTGAGTCTGCCGAGATTAACGTTGCCGGTATTGGTGGTGGCGATGCAGTACTCCAATACTTCGCCGGGCTTGCCCGTGCCCGTCACTCCAACCGGGCCATTGGCCGTGATGTTCTGGACACTTTTGACCACAGTGGCTTTCGGACTGGGCGTGAAGCAACCCAGGATCGTCTTGACGCTGAAGGAGTAATCGTCGCTCGCCTCGACAGTGGGGCTGCTGGATTTGAAGATGACTTTTGCGCTGGTGATGCTGGTCACACTGGCGGGCAACTGCACCCAGATGTTGGTCGCGGTCAGGCGGTTCAGTTGCAGGCTGGTCGTGGTGGTGCCACCAATCAACTTGGCTCCGTTTTGAGCCGTGACGCTGGCCTGTCCGCTGTAGCCTGCTTCGGTCAGGAAGGTGGCGTACACGGTGCCGTTGACCACCAGTTGCAGGGTGCTGGGCAGGCTGGCAGCGTTATTAAGTTCGTAGCCATTGTTGAAGAAATAGCTGCCGTCCACAATGAAGCCGCTGCCAAGAGCCGTGGTCGGCGCAGTGTAGGAAGCTGCGTTCGCAATCAGGGTACCGGGGTACTCGGTGGTCACTTTGTCGAGGTTGGCATAGCCTTCAAGAGAGGTCTGCAACAGATTGACGGGCGTGCCCGTGGGGCAGGTCGCAGGTGGCAGCGGTGGTGCCAACGGCGGAGGCGGTATCCAAAGCGAGGGCTGCCAATACGGAAACAAACGACCAAGACTTCTTCATGTGTCCTCCTGTTGCTTACTCTTACAACGTGAATTCAACCAATTTCTGGCAATGCAAATGAATTGCTAGATAAAAAACTGCTCAACAACTGGGGTCTTACTTGACTTTGACGCGGAAGCTGAGCTTCAACGATTCGTCCTTCTTCAGGGTGACGAGGGTCCAGCGCACGTTGGTGTAGGTGTTGATCGGGGCCGCAACCTGCTTGGTCACGGTTTTGCCGTTCTCAGTCAGGGTGACTGCACGGGTCGGCGTGGCTGCATAGGTTTTGCCGCCGTCAATGGAATACAGCAGCTTCCAGCGGTCGGTGCTGGGCGTGGCCTGCCCACTGAACTCCGTGCCTTTGGGCACAGGAATGCCCACAGACACCTGATTCAGGGCCTTGCCACTCACATTGGTCACCGTGACTTCTTCCCGCAGAATGTCGGCAGGCAGGACCGTTTTGGGGCTCAGAACCACTTGCTCCACGGTCTTGCCTTCTACGGTGGTGGTCTTGATCAGGTCCTGTGCCAGCACGAACTTGATGGACTTGCTGACCGCAGCAGAGGCGGCGGCGGGAGTGGTCTGTGCGGCTGCCATGACCGTCAGGCCAAGCAACAGAGTGGACGTAAGAACTGGGATGCGTTTCAAGATGGAGTCCTCCTAGCGAGACAAAAAAGACCGACAATTGTGGAAAATTCCACAGTTCTGTCGGTCGCGCCACTCGCTCCACACCTGACAGGCGCCCGTATAGGCCAGGTGGTTCATCGCTCCGGAACAGCTAATTTCATGTCGGAAACTTCACAAACTGCCGATAAAGATGGCTGCTTGTTTCTGACACCCTTGTCACAAGTTGAACAAGGCGTTGGACTTGATGAGTTTCTCTTGAGCGCGAAATGAGTTCGGCGCAAATATGAAAAACTTCACTCTCCAACTGCTAGCATCATCCCGGCCATGAGATGGATTGTCAAACCCCCAAACGGCCTGTAGACGCCTTGGCAGTGGGGGTGCCAGTGCCCCCATCAAACAGGTCGATTTCTTCTATAAACCTGTTGAAAAGGTAGCGGCTGTCGTGTGGGCCAGGGCTGGCTTCGGGGTGGTACTGCACCGAAAACACCGGATAACGGGTGTGCGCCATGCCTTCCAGCGTGCCGTCGTTCAGGTTGACGTGTGTGGCGACAAAGGCTCCGTTGGGAATGGATTCGAGGTCCACCGCATAGCCGTGATTCTGGGACGTGATCTCTACATTTCCGGTCAACAGGTTTTTGACCGGCTGATTGCCGCCCCGGTGACCAAACTTCATCTTGAAGGTTTTGCCGCCCGCCGCGAGGCCCAGGATCTGATGTCCCAGGCAGATGCCGAAGGTGGGCAGCAGCCCCATCAATTCCCAGGCCGCTTTGTGGGCGTATTCCAGAGGGGCGGGATCGCCGGGGCCGTTGCTGAGAAACAGGCCGTGCGGTTGCAGCGCCATGATCTGCGCCGGGGTGGTGTGGGCCGGAACCACGATGGGTTCGATGCCCACCTCGGCCAGCCGCTCGATGATGGTGTGTTTGATGCCGAAATCCATCAGCACCACCCGTTTGCCGCTGCGGAGCGTGGGGAAGGCATAGGGCAGCGCGGTGGTGACCTCACGGGTCATGTCGAAGCCGTCGATGTCCTGGTGGCCCTGAGCGCGGCGCACATAGACCTGCTCCTCGGCGGGCGTAAATTCGCCGTAAGAGTCTTCGGGGTGGGTGTAGGAGCGGTGGGCGATCACGCCCTTGACCACGCCGCCCGAACGGAGCCGCCGCACCAGCGCCCGCGTATCGATGCCCTGAATGGACACGACGCCGTACTGCTGCATAAACGCCTCCAGCGACTGCTGGGCGCGGTGGTTGCTGTAGGTGCCCGAAAACTCGCGGGAAATAAAGCCGCGTACATACGGCTTGTTGGATTCCATGTCGTAGATCGCGACGCCGTAGTTGCCCACATGCGGATAGGTAATGGTCACGATTTGCCCGTTGTAGCTGGGGTCGGTCATGATTTCCTGATAGCCGGTCATCGAGGTGTTGAACACCACTTCGCCCACCGTTTCGCCCCGGTGTCCGTAGGCGTACCCCCGGTAAACCGTGCCGTCTTCAAGGGCCAAAATCGCCCGTTCCTTTTTCAACATGCTGATTAAACTCATGCTTGGCCTCCTCCATTCGCGCCTCTCCGGACGCAGTTCATGGCGCGTGTTGCATCATAGCGGGCATCCGAGTGGGCGATACCCGCAAGAGGCACAACTCCGCGCCTGAAGATGTTGTATTCATACATTTCAGAAAAGAGGCCGTCCGACCAAAACGCAGTCAGGACAGCCTCTTTTGCTTGCCGCGCCTATTGCTGAGGCGTATTTTAATGCATCTAAAATGAATAAGAAAGCCGGAGTCGTTTAGTCCGGCAGTCATGCTGAGCGCCGGAAGCTTACCAGCTGAAGTTCACGTTGGACTTGCTGACGATCAGGTTGCCACTGACACTGCTCTGAGCAGTCATGCCGTCGTAGCGGTTGATCAGGTCGGTCAGAACCGTTCCGACCGGCTCGAACATGCCCGCCATCGCCTCGTTCACCGTCTTCTTCTCTTCCAGTTCTTCCTCGGTCATGCCTGCGGCGTCGGGGTCGGCCATGCCTGCGTTAGAGAGGGCGTTGGCGAACACGCCCATGACCTGTTCCTCGGTCACGTCGGCGGGGTTGCGGGCGTACTGCCAGCCTGCCGAACCTTGCACCTTCAGATCGGCAGCCTTGAAATCGGTGTCTTCGGCCAGCACGGGGGCCTCTTCGGCCATCGCTGCATCCAACGCCTGTTGACTGAGGGCCGTGATGAGGTAGCCGTCACGGAAGCTATAGACCATCTTCAGGCCGCCGATCAGGTCGGTCAGCTTGTCCACGCTGCCGAGCGCGGCGGCCAATGCGCCAGCCTGCGCCCCACTGGAAAACTCGCCCATGCCCTCCATATCGGGCAAGTCACTCATATCCGTGTTCTTGACCAGATCACCGAGGCTTTCGGCCAGGCCCGCAATTGCGGTATTCACGGCCTCTGCATATTCAGGCATGTGGGCTTCGGCGGCGCTCTGATCGATCACGCGCTGATAGGTCACGCTGTAATCCAGGGCACTGAGAGGATTGGCGGCGTCGAATCCGGCGGCCTGTGCGCCGTCCAGCGCAACCTGGGCGCACTCGCTCCCGAGGTACTTCGCCGAGCGCTCCAGGTGGCTGGCCAGTTGGCTGTCGGTCAGGAAGCCCACCGGGTCAAGCAGATCGATCCGGGTGATCCAGCGGGCGGCATAGGCGTTGCTTTCCGGGGCGCAGGCGGTGGCCGCCACTGTCTCGACATCGGCAGGAATAATGTTCTGCACGGCAAAGTTGGTGGTGCTGGTCAGCATCCGGGTCAGCGGTTTATCTTTGCCTTCCAGATTGACCGCGTGCGCCGATTGCCCGGTCAGGCCCGCTGCCGTGGTGGTCAACCCGGCTGAATACTGGCCCAGCGTGTCTACAGCGTCCACGATGGGCGAGAGCAGGCGCGGCAGGAAGAAACGGGAGAACTGACTGCGGGCGACCTTGGCGGCGGCTGAAAAGTTGACGAAGAAAGACAACTCCTGCTCGCCTTTCGCGGCGGTTGGTGCGCTGTAGGCGGCAGAATTCAGCAGGCGCGGGGCGGTGCTTCCGCTGAGGCGACCCAGGTAATTCATCAGCAGGGTTTTGTTGGTGGACATATACACGAGGCCCAGAGACTGCCCCACGAACAGGCGGCCCTGACGCGAAAAGGAATACAGGCCGACCTTCGCACCGGGCTTGTCGGGCAGCATCCCGCTCAGCATCTCATTGGACATCTCATCGGTGCGCGACGCCGCCAAAACATGCAGATCGAACGGCTTGCCAGGTGCGCCGACGGTAAATACGCCCAGTGCGCCTTCCTTGCCCAGCGAACCTTTCAGCAACTGCTGAACTCCAGCGAGGGTCTGGCCCATGTCGGCCATCTCAGAATCCTCACCCATACTCTCGGCCACCTGACCCACCAATCCGAACAGACGGTCAATGGCCCCACCTGCATTCTTGCTTTCCAGCGTGATCAGCGCACCAGCGGGCATATTCTGGGCAAGAGTGGCGGCCTGTGCGCCGGAACCGATGGCGGCCAGAAGCAACGTGAGCGAAAGCATTTTCTTCATGAGTGCATCTTAGCGGGGAGGCAGGGCCAGTGGAGGCGCACATTGGCCTGGTGCACTCTTCCTCTCAGGTCAGATGCTTGAGAGCTTCCCGCCGGGCGAGCCCGGTCAGGCCCAATGTTTCGGCTGCCGCCAGCACCCACACCGGATCAGTTTTCGCGTATTCACGCAACGCCCAGCCGATGGCCTTCTGAATAAAGAACTCGCGCTCGTGCTGCACGGCCCGGATGGTGTCCAGCAGCAGGTCTTGATCGGTGGTGCGTTTGGCCTTGAGTTGCGCCAACACAGCCGCCCGCCTCGTCCAGAGATGGGGGCTGACCCGCCACAGTTCCACCCGCTCGCGCCGTTGCTCCGCGTTTGCAAAAGCCCCAGCCAGCAGCGGTGACAGCGAATCCAGCACATCCCAACGATCGGCAGCAGGCAACAGGCCTTCCAAAAACGGCAGATCGGCGGGGCGGGGGCGACTGGCGGCCAACACGTCAAGCGCCGTGTACCGTTCTTCCCGAAACTGGCCTGCCCACAAGTCCAGCGCGGCGGCAAAGCGCACAGCCCGGTCAGGCTCCAGCTTCAGCGCCGCCCGCACCACCTCGCGCCGCGCCGGAGTTTGCACGCCCAGAAACGGCTGAATGCCCTTCATATAGGCAAACATGCCCGCAGCAAGGACAGGATTCGCCCGGTTATGCAACTCCTGGCGAATCCGCTGTGCCACCCTGCTTTGAGCCAGAGCTTCCGTCAACTTAATTCTCTGAACATCGCAATCTCGTTGCAATTTTCAAAGAAGGCGCAGCGTTGGCATTCGCTCCAGACTTTGGGGTGCAGATTGGTCTTGTCTATCCGCACGAAGCCGCACTTTTCGAAGAATCCCTGCTGATAGGTCCAGGCAAACAGCGCAGGCAACGCGATTTCACGCGCCTCCCGCTCGCAGGCTTCCACCAGTTTTTTGCCCAGCCCGCGCCCCTGCATGGCCGGGTGAATGGCGAGGCCGCGCACTTCGGCCAAGTCGGGGGCCAGCATGTGCAGGCCGCACACCCCAGCCAAGCCGCCGGGGTGGCCCGCGTGTGGTTCGGCCAAATACAGGTGAAAATCCCGGATGGTTTCGGCCAGCAAAGCCCGCGAGCGCACCAACATCAGCCCCCGCGCCGCCCAGTAGCCGATCAGTTCATGAATGGCTTCTATGTCGCTGAGGCGGGCCTTGCGGGTGCTGAGGGGCGCGTCGGGGTGGAGGTCAGGAACGGCGATGGAGTCGAGAGAAAGGGTCATTGAAGGCCCCCAAGACTAGACCGTGGAATGTGTATCGTGGAAAAAGATTTGGTGTTGACTCCAATCCACGATCCACCCTCTACATTCCTACTTACGCTTTGCTTGCGCCCGTATCCAGCGCCCGCATCCATGTGGTTCCGCCGGGGCGCTCGCTCTTGGCTTTGTAGGCCTGAATTTGCGGCGCGTTGGGCAGATCGCCCATGACCACGGCCAATGGCACCTGCGTAAACCCGAAGGTGCCCCAGTCGCCGCCCTTGCTGAACATATAGATAGCCCGGTCGCCGCGTCCCTGCGCGTATTCCACAGCGCTCATGACCAGGCGCCTGCCCAGCCCACTGCCCCGTGCTGCGGGCAAAATAGCCGCTCCACGCAGCAGGGAAGCCGTGTCGCCGTGTTCCAGCCCGATGGCTCCCACCGGTTGCCCGCCGCGCTCCGCGACCCAGTAGGTGGTGCCTTCGGCCAGCGCCGCTTCGGTACTCAGGCCCGCCTCTTCCATCACGCGCACGATGGTGTCTTTGTCCTGGGCATTGGCAAGGCGAATTTGAACAGATGAGTCGGTCATGGTGAATGCCTCCAGCAAGGGGAATGAACGGTGCGTCGGGGAAGCCAAACAGGGCCGCCGGGGCGCTTGGGTTTTGCGTGGCGACAGCATAGCGCACCGCGCCCGTTTGGGAACGCTCCCATGTGCGTACAGGACTCTCATTTGCTACCTGTTTCACTGCCCCCCGTTCTCCTGCTGCACGCTCTCCTGATGCACAAGGGTCAGCTTCCAGGCCTGTTCCTCATTGATCCAGCCCCGGCACAGACCACTTTTGACCTGTGGCGCGTCACCGAGGGCCGCCGATAACTCATCGCCGCCCGTAGGCACAAAGCC
>JAQBPF010000136.1 GCA_028287665.1 Deinococcus sp.
CCCGGCTGCTGTTTGCGCTGGAAAAGCAGGGCTACGCCGTGACCGACCTCGATCCGGCCAGTGTCCAGCTGACCCGTGAAGGGGTGAAGTTGAGGCTGCCGCCGCAGGTGGCCCGGCTGGGCGAAGCGGTCCAGCCGACCCTGCGCGACAGTTTTACGCCGCCTGAAGTGCAGGACGGCCAACCCGCACAGGCCAAGAGCGGGGTGTATCTGCTGGGCGCCCTGTTTTTCCAGTGGCTGACCGGGCGTCCCCTGCCCGCCGAGGGGCCATCTGCGGTGGTGCTGGCGGGCATCAATGCATCGGGGGTGCCGCAACTGCTGAGCGGGATGTTGGCTCCGCCGGCGCAGCGCCTGAGTCCCACCGAACTGTTGGCGGCCCTGAAAACAGCGGCCACCACACTGCCGGTGTATCAGCTGGCGGCGGCCACCGACATCGGCCTGAATCCCGAACGCCCCACCAACGAGGATTCTTACGGGTTCGTGTGGCGGCAGACCGGGCAACATGGCGGCGGCCACCTGAGCTTGCGGGCCGTTGTTTCCGATGGGATGGGCGGTATGGCGGCGGGCGAAGTGGCCAGTCAGGCGGCGGTACGGGCTTTTCTGGCTGCCGAGTCCTCCAGCTTCGAGGCCGCTGTTCTGGCGGCCCAGGTCTGGGAGGCCAACGCTGCCGTGCTGGCCGATATGCAGGGCCGTGACGGAGGCTGCACGCTGACGGGCGTGGAGATCCGCGGCACGCAACTGCACCTGGGGCATGTAGGGGACACGCGGGCTTATCTGGCCCAGAACAGCACAGTGCAGCAGCTCAGCAAAGACCATTCCTACGTGGCCGCGATGGTCGCCAGCGGTCAGATGACGCCCGAAGAAGCCCAGGTCAGCCCGGAGCGCAACAAGGTGCTGCGTTCGCTGGGGAGCCTGCGTGCCCCGCAGGACGACTATGTTCAGGTGCTGCCAGAGCCGCTGGACTTGGCGGTGGGCAGCCGCATTCTGCTGCTCTCGGACGGGGTCTGGGGAGAGGTGCCGCCGCCCGTGCTGCATGATCTTTTGCTGCACGAGCCTTCACTGCAACGGGTGGTAGACCGATTGATCGAACTGAGCTTGGCATCGGGCGCACCCGACAACGCCACTGCCCTGGTGATCGAACGGGTGAGGTGATCAGGGCAGTGGTCTGACAAGGCGGCAGAAGCAGGAGCGCCTCCGGGCGCCCTCTGCCCCAAAACAGCGGTGAGCGGGGCAGGAGGCTGATTTCAGTGGGCGACACGCTCCCTGCTCTCGGCCTCCTGCTCTGTTTCATGCGGCCAATTCACCCGGCCCTCCTCCCCGTTCAGAGTCTCAGCAACGAACACATGTTTTCTCCCACTGTCCGACATTCTGGATGCCGGACCGACAGTGTTGATCACAGCCACCAGCCCTCCAGTGAACGGCACTTCAACCCTTCAGAAAATTCCAGATTGCATACGAAATGCCGGGCAGGCTACGGTGAATGCCTGCCCCCTTCCGCACAGATTCGGAAGATTGACCCAGGCGGGGTGGAGGCCACTGTGCCGATGCTGCCGAATACGGCGGTTGGAGCAGCTGGCGGCGGAACGGGAAGCTTGAGGCGCAGGCAACATTCGGTGATGGGGATTTGAGAGGGGAGTGGACATGGGGGCGACAAAGTGGCGGTTTGTTGCGGCTGGGCAGGGGCGAAGGAAGCACAGAGCATCGGGGCCCGCGGCCGCACCACTCGGAGCTTCCGATCAGAACGGGTGCCCTTGGCTTGCTGCATGGGCTGTCTCACTCCCATCCAGAACAAGCTCGGGTGCAGAGGAGTGAGCCGCTGTGGCGCTGATTCCTCGGTCATTGGCCCCGACCCTGCTGGTGCAGCATCAGCCGCGCTTACAGGCCACGCGCCTGGTGCTGCGCTTGATGTTCGGTCCCGCCAAGTCGCGGGCCATCCGGACTCGGCTGTGGGACGGCTCGGAAGAAGGGCCAGCAGACGCGCGGCTGACGCTGGTGCTAGAGCGGGCCGGGGCGCTGCGCCGAATGCTGCCGCCCAGCGACCTGAGCGTGGCGGAGGGCCACCTGTACGGCGACTACGACCTGGAGGGCGACGTGGAGGTGCTGATGGCTCAGGGCGCGGCCATGGCGGCCCGGCTCTTTCAGCCGAAGACGGCCCTTCAGTTGCTGCCGCTGTTGTTGGCCCTGCCTGCCCACGACCACCCGCCGCGCCCCAACGACGTTTCCCCGCTTCAGGGAGAAGCGCATTCCAGGGACCGGGACGCCCAGGCCATTCAGGCGCACTACGACATCGGCAACGCGTTTTATGCGCTGTGGCTGGATGAACGGATGGTCTATTCCTGCGCCTACTTTTCCACCGGGCAGAAAACCCTGGGGAAAGCCCAGCGCATCAAGCTCGACCGGATCTGCCGCAAACTTCGCCTGAAACCAGGCGAACAGCTGCTGGATATCGGCAGCGGGTGGGGCGGCCTGGCCATCTACGCGGCCCAGAATTACGGCGTGCAGGTCACGGGGATTACCCTCAGCCCGGCCCAACTGGAGGTTGCCCGGACGCGGGCCGAGGCTGCGGGTGTGGCCGACCGCGTGACCTTCGAACGGCGGGATTACCGCGAATTGCCGCCGCACCAGCCCTTCGACAAGATGTCCAGCGTCGGCATGGTCGAGCATGTGGGCCGCGCCAGATTGCCGGGTTACATTGCCGAAGCCTACCGGATGCTGCGTCCGGGCGGGTTGTTTCTGAACCACGGCATCGTGCCCGCGGTCACGCCCCCATTTTTTGGTGTCGGGACCCGGCTGATCGAGGGCTATCTCAGCAGGCACTCCTTCCTGCAGGAATACGTGTTCCCAGACGGAGAACTGCGGCCTCTGAACGAGCTCCTGGGGTACGCCGAGCGCGTCGGGTTCAAGATCCGCGACGTGGAAAACAGGCGTGAGCATTACGCCCTGACCCTGCGGGAGTGGGTGCGCCGCCTGGAACGGCAGCATGACGAGGTGGTCCGACTGACCGATGAAGTGACCTACCGCATCTGGCGGCTGTATATGGCAGGCAGCGCCGATTCGTTTGCTGCCGGGCGAATCGGGGTCGTGCAGACCCTCCTGGCGCGCCCCACCGACAACGGCAACGCCTCTTTGCCCCTGAACCGTCTGGATGTAGAACTGACGTCGGGCCAACCAACGTCGGCCAAAGCTGGGCCTGCTGCCTGAACCCGGAGAACTGCCCTGACGGGTGGTGTCGCCGCCAGGTGGGCGGGGAAATGAAGGGCAACGGACGGCCTTGGGGTGTCTGCCTTTCAGGCGGCCTGTACACTGCCTGCGATGACGGCCCTGCCCACACTGCCAAATTCGGGACGGGTCCTGATCACAGGGGCACGCGCTCCGGTGGCGCTTGAGGTCGCGCGGTCGTTCCGGGCGGCGGGCTGGCAGGTGCACGTGGCCGATTCGGTCATGCCCTGTGCGGCGCGGTGTCTGCGGCCCCGCGTGAGCGTTCACCGGCTGCCGCCCCCCAGGCAGGCGTTTGCGGCCTTTCGGCGGGTGCTGCTGACGCTGCTCGGCTCCCACGCTTTCGATCTGATCGTGCCCACCTGTGAAGAGGTGTTCTGGTTGGCCGGGGCGGCCCACCTGGACGGCTGGACCGACCGACTGTTCGCGCCAGATATCGACACCTTGCGCTCGCTGCATTCCAAGGTGCGGTTTCCGGACGTGGCCCGCGCGGCTGGAGTGGACGCCCCGCGCACCTGGGGCCTTCCCGGTCTGCACGGCGTCCCGGCAGACCAGGCGCTGATCTTCAAACCCGAGTTTTCACGGTTTGGCCTGGTTTCGCGGGACCGCCTTCCCGCCGGCGTGCAGCCCACCTCAGCGCGGCGCTGGGCCGCCCAGGAACACCTTTCTGGTGAGGAGGTCTGCGTCTGGTCGGCCGCGCACGCCGGGATTCTGTCGGCCTGTGTGGTCTACCGCCCGGCCTTGCGTCAGGCGTCTGGCGCAGCGTTCGCCTTTGAAACCCTGGACCGCCCAGAGGTGGTCCGCATGGCGCGGGCCATCGCCCGAGCGACGGGGGTGACGGGGCAGCTATCGTTCGATGTGATCGTCACCCCGGAGGGCCGGGTGGCCCCGCTGGAATGCAACCCCCGTTCCGTCAGCGGCCTGCATCTGCTGGCCCATCCGGCGGGGCTGGCCCAGGCCATGACCACGCCCCAGACCTGGGCCCCGGCGGCTGCGCCCGGAACACTGAGGTACCTGTCGCCTGCGCTGGCCCTGCTGGGGGGCGCGCCCTGGAACCCGCACGTTAAACGGACCTGGCGTGGTGGGCAGGATGTGGTCGGAAGGCAGGGGAACCGTGGGCCTGTGGTCGGAGCACTCTTAGACGCGGTGAGATTTGCGGGAGCCGCCGCTCTGGCGGGCCGTACAGTGATCGCCCAGACCACGGCTGATATCGAATGGAACGGCGAGGCGATGCTCTGACGCGCCGCCAGCCACCCACGGTCGTCTTCCGCCAGGTGGATCTTCGCCCGGTGTAGGGGCTGATTCCGGACTTTCCTCTGGAAAGCAGGCCAGTCGCCGAAAAGAGGAGAACGTATGAAGGTCATCGGCTCTGAACTTGGCTTTCTCCTGCTCTCTTGGATCATCCCCATTCAGGGGAACAGGCCTGGCCCCACCCTGGCTGTTCTAGGGTGTGCAGAGCGGGGTGTAGCTCGTGGTGAGTACCGCTGCCGCTGCGTTGTTCTCGGGCGAACTGGACCCGACGGGAGGGCACGATACGGTGGTCCTCCCTCTGTACTGACTGAACGTTGTGGCCCTCAACCTCGGCATGGCCTTTGGAGCGGTGTCCGGGGGAGCGGCGTGGTTGACCCAACGCCAAGCGGCGGTACAGGCGGCTTCGGACGTGCCCCGGACCACACCTGGCGCGTTGACCGGGCTGGCGGCGTGTCTGTCTGGAGCCGCTGCCGCGGCGTTGTCGCACGTGGAAGACAGCTCAATGGGCTTCAGCCTCATCTACTCCTGGCCACAGTTCTGATTCACGCTCTCCCCAATATCCCCTGGGTCTTGGACTGCTTTACGGGGAGTCCTTCTGATTGAACCTCAAGCAGCGATGCATTCCGGCGCACGTTAAAGAGCCCGGAAACATGGTCAGCAGGTCAGGGCAACTGGGTCTGAAGAACTGAGCAAGGACGTTGGAGCGGCGGGCAGGGGAGACGAAAGAGCGGCCCCGTCAGGAATGGGGTTGCCTGGACTCCCTTTGGCCTGTACTCAGGGAAGATCAGGCAGGGTCAGCATATGCATCGCCCGGTCCTGAGCGCTGAGGTAGGCCACGCGCGTCCCGTCTGGAGCCACCTGCCACTCGTCGCCTGCGATCTTGTCCGGAAAAGACAGGACCTCTTCCATCTGCCCCAGACCCGCAGTCACGTCCAAGCGCAGCAGGCGGTGAGCGGCTGCGTCCGGATCGTAAGGCACCACCAGCAGCCGGGTCCTGTCCTGCCAGCGTCCGGAGCCGAATACGGGAAGCGCCCGGACGACTCCATCCAGCACGGACACGACGAACACGCCGTTGCGCCCCGCTGCGTCAAGCGTGACCCGGAACATGACCCAGGTGCCGTCTGGGCTCGGCTGCACGCCGCTGAGCAACTGCCCCTGCGCCAGCACGCGCGTTCGGCCT
This sequence comes from Deinococcus sp., assembly GCA_028287665.1. Taxonomy (GTDB): domain Bacteria; phylum Deinococcota; class Deinococci; order Deinococcales; family Deinococcaceae; genus Deinococcus. The sequence goes on from JAQBPF010000136.1 coordinate 5,647, forward strand.
GTGATCCGGTCCACCGTCAGGACTGAGCGCCGGGCGTCACTGCGGGCGAGTCGCCCCGTCAGCAGCAGCGTGTCCTCGTTCAGCCAGCCCACCAGCCGTCCCCCGTACACGGTCGCCACCGGGCGGGAAGTCAAACGGGTTTCATTTCCAAAGGGATCGGCGGCAAAGACCGTGAGGGGAATCCAGTCGTTCCGGTCAGCGGCGCCGTAGGTGGGCCAGGCCAGCCGTCCACCTGCCGACCACACGGCGTCCCGCCCACTGGTGGGCACCGTGACAGACGCCGCAGCCACAGAAGTATCCAGCCGCCGCGCCAGAGCTGTGGCCGGGCCTGTGGGCTGCAACCCGTACAGGCCGCCTTCCGAGAGCAGGGTGGGTGGAAAACGCCAGGTTCCGTTGGGCCCCGTACCATCGGCGGGCACGCTGTAGACGCCCACCTCGCGGCCGGGAGGCCGGTCCAGAAACAGCAGCTGCGTGCTGTCTGCCGTCCAGATCGCCTGGGCACAGCAACCGGACCGAGAAACGCGCCTGGAGGGCGGACCGACGCCTGGACCATCCAGGGGAAGCGGCGCAAAAGAGGGCGAGGGGAGCGGCACGCCCACGTCGGGAAGCGTCAATACCTGGCCCACCTTCAGGGCTGTGCCTGTCAGGCCGTTGAGCGCCTGAAACTGCGCCACCGTGAGGCCCACCGAACGCGACAGGCTGTAGAGGGTGTCGCCCGCCTTGACCGTGTAGGGTGCTGCCCGCGCCGGAGAGGTCAGCAGGGCGGCCAGCAGCAGGCCTGCCCAGAGCCTTTTCCAGCTCATTTTCTCACCGGCGTGCCCGGCGCGGGGGGCGGCCAGGGCTGCGCGAAATTGTTCAGGAGCGGACCGTGCAGCCGAACGTCAGGCTGATCCTCGGGTGATTGCCAGATGCCGGGTTGGCGCAGGTCCTGCTGAAAGCCCGCGCCGTCCATGTCCGGGTCCACCAGCCCCAGCGAGGCCCAGTCGGCCCGCAGATAACCCACCGGATTCAGCAGAAGCTGATGCGAACGGTCCCGAATTTCCAGGTGCAGGTGTGGTTCGGACACGCACGTTTCCTGCGAGTCGCCGGACAGGGCCACCACCTCGCCTCGCCGAACCCGCTGCCCCACCTTCACAGCGGCCTTTTTGAGCAGGTGCCCGTACAGGCTGGACAGGCCGTCCGGATGATCAATGACCAGATTATGCGGCGCGGAACCGTGTGGACCGTCCACCTCCGACACGACGCCCTCTGCGATGGCCACGACTGGGGTGCCGCAAGGTGCACTGAAATCCAGGCCAAAATGTACCCCCTGACCATTGCCGTACAGGCTGCGCCGTTGCTCATAGGCAAAAGTGGTGTTGCCGTAAAATTGCCCCATCAACCAGGTGTCCGGACCCGGCCGCGAGGCGAACGGCAACCCGTACTGATGGGCAGGTGAGGGCAGGCTGGAGAACGCCGCTGGCTTTCCCACATGCGCCGAGGCGCTTCCAGTCCCAAGCGGAAAGACCATCAGGCAGAGCATCCCCCACTGGATTGCCGGGTGTCGGCTCATCCCGCCAACAGCTGTGGGGGTATGTGCCCAGCGGCGGTGCCCTGCACGCCGCCCAGACACCGCAGCTGATTAATCCGGCTGAGACGCTGCACGGGGGCCGTACAGGTGTGGCCGGGCGCCAGCAGGTGGAGAAGGTGGTGGGCGCCAGCAGATGCGCTGACAGCAGTCACAGAAACAGGAGCGCGTACGGTCATTCAACTCCTAGAAAAAACCTGAACAAACAAGACAGAGCAGATAGCCTTCTTGCATGCTTGCAGATGACTCTTTGTCGAGCTGAACTTCTCTCGGCTGCGGCCTCGAGATTGCTGTCGGGCTAACCTGAAAGACTGCCGGTGTTGTGTGGATAACCCATGTCAGGCAAGAACCCAGTGGGGTCAGTCGGGCTAGAGGTGAAGAGGTTGTGGCGCTTTGAAAACACCTGAGCGGTTCAGGGCGGCCTACCAGCCTCCTGAAATCATCAGAAGGTGTATGAAGCAGCATGAGAATGCAGCCAAAGTTCTGCAATCATGTCGTGATTGGCTTCACTTTGAGGCCGCGCA
>JAQBPF010000152.1 GCA_028287665.1 Deinococcus sp.
CGCCCTCAAAGTCCGACCCATATGCTTCCACAAAGTCGTCTTCGAAAACCTGTCGGCGTAATTCCTCGGTGATCCGGGCCGATTCCACTTCACTGATGTACGGCCCCTGCAGACGCACCGGTTTGAAGTGTCCAGGCTGATAAAACAGCATGTCGCCCATCCAGGTCAGGCGTTCTGCGCACACCGAATCCAGAATTGTGCGCGAATCGTTCGTACTGCTGTCTGCAAAAGCGTTCCGGGCAGGCACGTTGACTTTAATCAGGCTGGTCAGGATGTCCACGCTGGGCCGCTGGGTCGCCAGAATCAGGTGCATGCCAGTGGCGCGGGCCATCTGAGCGAGGCGCATAATCGCCGACTCCACTTCTTTGGGACTGGTGATCATCAGGTCGGCCAACTCGTCGATAATGATGATCAGGTGCGGCAATTCCACGTCGCCCACCTGGCGCATCTTGGCGTTGTACTGCTCCAGATTCTTGGCACCCACCTGACTCATCATCTTGTAGCGGCGCTCCATGTGGGCCACCGCGCCTAACAGCACGCCCGCCGCGTCTACCGGGTTGGTCACCACGCTGCGGACCAGATGCGCGATTCCGTCGTAGGGCGTGAGTTCCACCATCTTGGGGTCGATCATCAGAAAGCGCAGTTCGTGGGGCAGGTACTTGAACAGCAGCGAGGTGATGAGGGTATTGACGCACACCGATTTGCCCGATCCGGTGCTGCCTGCCACCAGCAGGTGCGGCATCTTGGCGAGGTCGCCCACCACCAGTTCGCCGTCAATGCTTTTGCCCAGAATCATGGGCAGTTTGGCGCGGGTGTTGCGGAAACTGGGCGAGGCCGCTGCCTGATGAAAGGTCACCGGTTCACGCTCACTGTTGGGCACTTCCAGACCGATCACGCTTTTGCCGGGCACGGGCGCTTCAATACGCACGCCGCCCACGGCCAGCGCCCGTGCCAGATCGTTGCTGAGGTTGGCGATCCGCGAAATCTTCTCGCCCGGTGCAGGCTCTATTTCGTAGCGGGTGACGGTAGGGCCACGTGCAAAGTCCACCACACGGGCCTGCAACCCGAAGTGCCGCAAAGTTTGCTCGATCACGGCGGCCCGCTGGCGTGCGGCCACGTCCAGCGCGGCCAGATTGCTGGCGACCTGAGGAACCGGGTCCAGCAGGTCGTAGCCGGGCAGGGCCGGAGAGGTGGCTCCGATAGGCTGAGGCGTGGCGCGGCGGCGCTCAGTTGGCGCGTCGGCACTTTCCCACGGCGCGGCCTGCACGCCCCCTTGTCCCAGTAGGGGTTTCTGGCGCACGGGTACGGCGGGCATCACTGGAGGCCTGACCGGCGCTTTGGCCTCTGGCCGGGAAAACGGCATGTCCTCGTCGTCGCCCCAGGGGTCAAGGCCGTCCAGCTCTGCGTTATTAACGCCTGAACCTTCCTCCGAGTCGTCCTCATCGTCAAAAATATCGGGGCCAGTGGGCAGGGGAGAGGAGACAGGTGGAGCAAAAGCGGGGGCGGGCCGTTGCGGGCTGACCACCGCGCCTCCTGATCTGCTGCTGGATTCTCTGGACCCAGGCTCTCTGACAGTGGACGGTTGCCATTCCGGGGCGGCGGCACTCTGCGCGGCCTCTGCTTCAGCGGCACCGTGAGAGCTGCCAAAGTCGGTGAAATCGAAATTCATGCTGGGCGGCGTGACCGGAGCAGGCGCGGCCATCGCTTCGGCCCGGCGCAGCGCGTCTTCCTGAGCGCGGGCGAGGCGTGCCCGCCACTGGTCCTGTGCGGCCAGCACGCCGTCTGGATCGCTGCGGAGGGCTTCGGCCAGCGTGGCGGCCACCTCGGTAGGCGCACGGTCAAAGGCGGCGGCCAGATCGGGCCAGCCGGGATAGTGGCGCTCGCGGTCCTGCCAGGCGATAAATTCACGGTTCAGTTCGGCCCACGCCGTCACGCGCTCGCTGTGGGCGGGCAATTCGCGCGAGAGCACCGTGGCGTCGGCTTTGGCCAGAGCCTTTTCGGCGGCCTTGCGCTCGCGCTCCAGCTTGCCTGCACGCAGGGCCAGACGCTGCACCTCGGTCACGCTGCGGCGGCGCAGGGTTTCCAGTTCTCCACTGGCCTGGGTGCTGGGCAACTCCACGCTCAGTTCATGCCGCCCCGCCGAGATTTCTTTCATCACGGCCTCGGCCTTGGCTCCAGCGTCGGGGGCTTCCTGGGTCACCTGTTCGCGCAGATCGCGGGCGGCGTGGCCCACGAAGGTCGCGGTCACGGCCCGCCAGCCGTCCAGATCGCGGGCGGCGTCTTTCAGTCCAGCCTCGTCCAGTCCCCGCAATTCGCGCTGGGCGGCCCGCACTTCTTCAGTCTGAGATTTCAGTTCCCGCGCCGCTGGGTACAGTTTCCTGAGCACATCCAGGTCGCGGGCATGGGCGCTGAGGCCCTGCCTGGCCTCGGCACGGATTCGGGCGGCGTCCCGGCCTTCCTGCCTCGCTTCGATGGCTCCCTGCACATTGGCCGACGCGCCGCCCAGCAACACGCTGACCTGCCGGAAAAACCCCTTCAGCAACGTCAGTGGAGGCAGCCGGAGCATGATTTCCAGGCCCAGAGTCAGAATCACCAGTGGAACCAGCGCTGCCGCGTAACTCAGGACGCTCAACGGGGCCATGATCAGCGCCGCCAGCTTGCCTGCGGCTTCGGGTTCAAAGACCTCGTGCAGAGCCAGCAGCGTCAGCGTGACCACGGTGCCGCCCAGCACGCGCCGCGAGAGATTGCTGAGGTCGCGCCCCAAAAATACCAGGACGCCGTACGCCACCGGAATCACGGGCAGCACGTAGGCGGCCCAGCCCAGCCAGCCCAGCATCAGCCCCCGCGCCTGCGCCATCAGGCTGCCCGACGTTTCGCCGCCCGTCCGTGCAGGTGGTTCGAGCAGCAGGGTCACTGCCAGAAAAATTCCGAGGGCGAACAGGACCAGCCCCAACGCCTCCCCATCAAATCGGTTCGCGGGAGCCGCCGCCTTCCGAGCTTTCACCGCCTTCGACATAGGTTCCACTCTACCGCACAACGCGGGCTGGACGCTCCGGGAATTCCGCCCCCAGCGCAGCTTTCTGAGAGGAAAGTGGGGGGGGTGGGCGGTCTGGGCGGTCAAAGCGCTCATCTTTGGGAATCACCGTACCTGCTCCCTTTCGCCTCTACACTGGGCTGGACTTGAGGAATCCAGACTTGACTGGCCCGACTGTGCCCGACTCAGCCCTCCCCCGCGTGCTGCATCTGCCCCGCGTGCTGCAAGGTGCCCTGTGGGCCCATGCCCGCCGCGACGCTCCCGCCGAATGTGTAGGAGCCATCGGCGGCTATGAGCGTCCAGACGGCCTCCACGCCCTGACGCTGTACCCTCTGCCCAATATCGCCGCTGACCCGGTGCGTCAGTATCTGGCTGACCCAGTGCACCTGCTGCGGGCGCTCAAGGCCATGCAGGCCGAGGAATTGAGCCTTGTGGCGCTGTACCACAGCCACCCGTGCGGTCCCGCTGTGCCCAGCCGCACCGATACGCAGCTGGCGGCCTACTCGGTGCCGTACCTGATCGCTGATCTGCGCGGGGGTTCCCTCCTTGCTTACGCTTTGCCAGAGGCGACCCCCGTAGAAATCGTGTCTGGTCCAGATTGAATCTGCCCTTCAGGGGAGCCGCCCCACCCGTTCCAGCAGCAGAGCAAAGAAGGCCGGTTCATCCAGTTCCATGCCGACCTGCACCCGTTCTTCTGGGCCGGGCTGGCCGTACAGATCGCACACGGTTCGCCCAAAATTCAGGCCCTCTTGCGTTTCCACCTGCACGCGCATGGGCCGGAAGGTAAACAACTCGGGGCGAATGACGGCTGCCACGGCCACCGGGTCATGCAGCGCCCCACCCTTCAGGCCGTAGCGGGCGCGGTAATGTCCGGCGTAGAAGGTCAGGAATTCGGCGCACACGGCCCCGGCGCGGTTGCCCAGGGCACGCAGGGCATCCAGGCGGTCAGGCGTGGCAATAGACTGCATGGTCAGATTCAGGCCCACCATCCGCACCTGTGCCCCAGAACTCAGCACCACATGGGCGGCGTGGGGATCGGCCAGCGCATTGAACTCGGCGGCGGGCGTGCGGTTGCCGTGTGCCGTGCTGCCGCCCATCCAGACCACTTCACGCACGAGGGCGGGCAGGTCGGGGGCCAGCCGGAAGGCCAGCGCCACATTGGTCAGCGGGCCAGTGGCGATCAGCGTCACTTCTCCGGGTTGGGCGCGAATGGCTTCAATCATAAACAGGGCGGCGTGCAGGGCTTCCGGCCCCCGCAGCGGTGCGGGCAAGTCGGCGGCAGGCAGGCCGGAATCGCCGTGAACTGCCGCCGCCGTCATCGCCTCGCGTACCAACGGGCGGTCTGCCCCGGCGTAGTGCGGCACAGTGCGCCCCGCCCCGCCTGCCAGGGCCAGACTCACGCCCGCGTTGTGGCTGGTGTGCTCCAGCGGCACGTTGCCGTGTACGCTGCACACGGCCAGAACCTGCACTTCGTCGGGGCTGGCGAGGGCCAGCAGCCAGGCGACCGCGTCGTCTATACCGGGGTCGCCGTCCAAAATAATGGGTCTGGGGGTTGCAGTCATGGCCGAATTCTAGAGATCAGGACTTGTCGTCGTCTTCATCGAATACCGCATTCAACGGGTTCAGCCCACCGATGCCGGAGTCGTTCAGCAGGGTGTTGACGGCGTCCAGTTGCGCCCAGGGCAGCGTGTCCGGCGGCAACTCTCCGGCCTGTTGAAGGGCCGATGCCCACATGCTGCTCAGGCTGTTCAGCAACGAATCTGGCCCGCCGAATCCGTTCCAGCAGTCCATCCCCGCCTGTACGAATTGAAGTTGCAGCGTCAGAACTTCCAGTGGCGCGGCGACTGTGGCGTAGGCGGCACTGGCGGCCCGCGCCCCGCTGGTTTTCAGCGTCGGCGTGCGCTTGCCCAGATGGAAGGCCCGCACGATCTCGGCTTCCGCCTTGGCCCGTAACCCGGAAGTATCGTTGTCCAGCAGGGCGGTCAATAGGTTTTTGTTGGCCGTACTGGCCTTAAATACAGTTTCGATGACGCCGCGCAACTCTGCGGCGTCCATGTCTTGCAGGCTGCGCCGGAGGGCGGCCAAGGTAAGGGACATGAGGCCAGCATAGTCAAAGAGGACGGCAGAGAGCCGAAGCCCTCCGCCGTCATTTT
>JAQBPF010000174.1 GCA_028287665.1 Deinococcus sp.
GATGTTCCCAATTCGGTGGCGCTCAACAGCCTGTCGTTTTATGTGAGCCGTACCATTGGGCAGGCCCTCTTTGGAGTGGTGGCCGCGCTGGGCGTCACGCTGCTGGCCGGGGGCGACGCCGACCAACTCTCGCGGCTGGCCCTGCCCTTTTACCTCAATGTGGCTTCCTTTTTCGTGGTGCTGTTTGTGATCGCCACTCTCCCCTTTCCGGCCCGCGACGGCGGTCAGCACGGCAGCATGGCCGAGGACGTGCGCGAGGGCCTCCGCTACGTGCGCGGCACGCCCAGCGTCCGGAACGTGATGCTGTTGGTCGGCGCACTCAGCCTGACCGTGATCAATTTCAACGTGATCATTCCCTATTACGCCCGCGTGGTCTTCGAGGCACGCGAGGCGGCCTTCGGGATTCTGAGCGCGTCTTTTGGCGTCGGCGCGATGGCGGGCGCACTCTGGCAGGCCAGCAAGCCCAATCCACTTAAAAATCTGCGGGTGGGGGCCATTATTCTGATCGTCAGTACGGTGGCGCTGGCCTTTGCGCCCGGCCCAATCATCGCTACGCCTGTTCTGGCAGTGTGCGGTTTTGGCATGCTGACATTGCTGGTCAGCGCCAATTCCACTGTTCAACTGACCCTGCCCGACCACCTGCGCGGGCGGGTCATGAGCCTGTATTCCTTTGTGCTGGTGGGCATGGGCCCTCCCGGAGCGCTGCTGGCCAGCAGCCTGATTTCCAAGACCGGGGTACTGGGTTCAAGGTGGGGACTGGTGGCGCTGACGGCGCTGGGGGCGCTGGCCCTCGCCGCCCTCTGGAGCAGGCTCCCCCGACAGCTCGATAAACCGCAGGCTCCCGCTGACCCGGCAGGATTGTCCAGTACAGACTGAGACTGAACCCACCACCCATACCTGTCGTTGCGTCCGCCGAAGACCGTGAACGGCAGTCCACTGCCCCAGAACCCGGACTCTCTGAACACTTGATCTGAGCGTGAAGGGCACCGGTGGCGCTCCGAGGAGGAGAGGGCACACCCCAAGATTCCTCAATAGTGTTTAAGGTTTCACGGCGCGGGGACTGTTATGCTGCGGTCATGGGTTCAGACCGCTCCCCGGATCGCTCACATCTCGTCTTGACCTGGACGCTGGTGGTGTTGGCTGTTGGCGCACTTGTCGGCATCGGTACCACCGCCGCGCTCCTCGCCCGCAAAGGCCGTCCTCTGCCCGACGATCCAGACGAACCGCTGTTCATCTGATCGAGAGGCAAAGAGTGAACAAGAGGCGGCTTGCCCAGGAAGATGGGGCAAGCCGCCTCTTGTTCTGGCGGTGGCCTCGGCCTTCTAGAGCAGTTCTCCGAATTACGTGATCAGAAAAAAGACTGCTGATCACTCCATTCTCCGTCCTGCTCGGTGAAATTCACTCGCTCCGCTCGGCCATTATGATGACAAATGCTTTAAAAGGGCCACACTCTGGGAATGATCAGAAGGGCGGCCACAAATGTCACCAACGTTAAACCCGCTCCCACCCGTATAAAATCCAGGAAGGTATAGCGTCCGGGGCCATACACCAACATGCACGAGGGTTCCAGCGGCGTGATGAAGGAATTGCTGGCCGCCACTGTCACCGCGATAACGAACGGGCGCGGATCGTAGCCCAGTGCATTGGCCGTGCCCACCGCCAGCGGCAGCATCACCAGCGCGGCCGCCTGATTGCTCATGGGCTGGGTCAGGGCCACCGTGACCGCAAAGAGGGCTGCCAGCAGACCATAGGGTCCCAACGGTTCCAGCACTCCCGACAGGGCAGTGGTCAGGACTTTGGCTGCCCCTGTGGATTCGAAGGCTGTGCCAAACGCCAGCATGCAGGCCACCAGCACCAGAATCGGCCACTCGATGCTGCGGTAGGCCTCCTCTGGGGGAATGAGGCGCAGGGCCAGACTGAGGGCCACCGCCACCAGGGCAGAAACAGCCAGCGGCACCAGGCCGAGGCCGCCCGCCAGCACCGCGCCGCCGAAGAGCAGCAGGGCCAGCGGAGCCCGGCGCAGATCACGCACCTGCTCGGTCAGGTCGCCCAGCACCACCAGATGTTCGCCCAGGGCGTCTATGCGGGCCGCACTGCCCTGAACCAGCAGCACATCTCCAATTTGCAGGCGGGTGTGGCCCAGACGTTCCACCATGCTGGCATTCGGCCTTCTGGCTCCCGCCCGCTCCAAGGTGCGCGAACGGCGGTGCAGCCCCAGCACAGAGGTGCCGTAGCGCTCCCGAAACCGGCTTTCCCGCAGGGTGCGGCCCAAGAGGCTGGAGCCGGGCATCACGACCGCCTCGACCAGCCGCACATCACTGGGCCGGGTTGGGCCGCCCACCTCGGCGGCCGCCAGGGCCAGCTGTTTTTGCTCACTGCGGCTGACCACACCCAGCGCCGTTTTGCCCGCCAGAATCCGCTGGGTCTGGCCTTCCACGGTCAAGGTATCGCCCTCCTGCAACACCAGATCGGGGCCGGGGCCATAGCTGCTGTCGGTACTTCCGGCCCGGCGCACGGCCACCACCGTCAGGCCGTAATCCCGCCCCAGGCCGCTTTCTCTGAGGCTCAGGCCCGCAAGAAGGCTTCCGGGAGCCACTGTCAGATCGGCCAGATAAGCCCGCAGCCCCTCGGCCAGTTCAGTGTCGCGGGCAGGCAGCAGACGCGGGGCAACGAAGAAGAGGTACAGCAGTCCAAGAACAGCGCAGGGAACCCCCACCCAGGCCAGTTCAAAAAAACCGATGGGAGCAAGGCCAATGGTCGGAAGAGCGCCCGAGATCACCAGATTGGTACTTGTGCCGATGACCGTGATGGTGCCGCCCAGAATGCTGGCAAACGCCAACGGCATCAGCGCCCGGCTGGCCGGAAAGCCCGCCCGCCGCGCCGCACTGGCCACCACGGGCAAAAATACGGCGGTGGTGGCTGTATTGCTGGTAAAAGCACTGACGCCCGCCACCGTGCCCAGCAGGCCGCGCAGCAGCGCCGTGGGATTGCGTGCCCGGCGCGTCAGGGTCATCCCAATCCACTCGATTACTCCGGCCCGCAGCAGCACCCTCGTCAGAATGAACAGCGATCCCAGGGTAATGACGGTATCGCTCCCAAAACTGGCGAAGGCGACTTTGGGTTGGATCAGACCCAACACCAGCAGCGCCGAGAGGAGGCACAGGGCCGTGACATCTATGGGCAACCATTCGGTGGCAAACAGCACCAGCGCCGCCACAAACAGAATCAGAATGAGTGTGACGGGTTCCATATCTCAGGCAGACTGACCCGCAGTCATGGACAGATCATGAGGGCAAGGCACAGAGAGGGTTTAGAGACGGAGTAAAAGCGGTTAAGGAAGAGGTGAACCAGCAGCACCCTGCGCCAGCCGGGTCAGGGCGTCGGTCAGAACCACTACGGCCCGGTCATACTCGGCCAGATCGAGGCGTTCCTCGGGCGTGTGGTCCAGACTGCTGTCGCCAGGGCCATAAGCCAGCGTGGGCACAGGCCAGAGTTCGGCCACCACGTTCATATCGCTGGTCCCCGTTTTGACCTTGAAGGTGGGGGTGCCGCCCTGAGCGCGAATAGCCGTTCGGAGCGTCCGGGTCAGCGCGTTGTCTTTGGGATGGCGCACGGCGCTCTCGTGACCCGTAAAGGTCAGATCGGCGGTGAGGTCGGCAACGGCAGCATAGACGGCCTCCTCAGCCGCGTAGGGGGCCAGACCGGGCGGCAGGCGCAGGCCCACGCTGGCCCAGGCCGTCTGAGTCATGCCGTCGCCCGAAGCGCCCAGGTCCTGCAACGTGGCCTGCACCCGGTCAAAGATGCCGGGGCTTTCTGCGCCCACGCCTGCGGCCCACGCCCGAATTCTGAACCAGGCCTCGGTGAGATCGTCAGCGGCGCTGCTGCCCTCTCCGGCAGTATGAAAATTGTCTTTGGTGACGCGGATTTTGGCCACCAGTCGGCCTTTATAGCCCAGCGTCAGCCCGGCCCAACCACTGGGCTCTCCGATCAATACAGCGTCGGGCGTCAGGGTATGCATGACGTGGCGTGCGCCCCTGCTGCTGGGAGCCTCTTCCTCGGTGGCCCCGATGCACACGAACCGGGCCAGGGCCAACGCTTCTGGTGGAAGGGCGGCCACTGCGGCCACGAAGGTACAGAACGGGCCTTTGGCGTCCACGCTGCCGCGTCCGTGCAAGACACCCGCCTCGTCTACCCGCACCGGAATATCGCCCGGCACGGTATCGATGTGACCCAGCAACGCCACTGTAAACGGCCCATTGCCCCGCTCTCCCACAGCGTTGCCCGCCTCGTCTATGTGCGCCGTAAAGCCGTGCGCGGTCATCCATTGGGTCAGAAACTGCGCCGCTGCCCCCTCTTGCCCCGACAACGACGGAATCCGGACAGTCTCGATCAGCAGATCACGGGCTTCCTGTTGGGCAGGGGTGATGGCGGCGGCTTCGCGGGTTGGATCAAGGGTCATCGGCGTGATTATCTCACTGGTTGTCGTCCGGCCCCCCGGCCCCTGTTGCCCGCGCAATGGCAACCAACAGGCGGGCCAGATCAGCCACCGCCAGCAGAGCAATCGCGCCCACCCCACCCGCAATCAGGGTCCAGAGGCCGGTGAGCGGCTGATCGGCCTTGAACAGGAAGAAGGCCAGCGCAATGGCCGCAACGCCCAGGACCACGCCCAGAATTCGCAGGCGACTGACCAGGGCCTCCACGGTATCGGCCTGAGCGGACAGACCGGCCAAAGACGGACTGGAGGTGCGTGTGGGCAGTGTTTTGATGGCCACCGGAAGGCTGGACGGCGCAGCACTGGCGGGCGTTGGTGGTTGGGATCTGGTGGCAGGAGCGGCGACCGGAGCTGTGGTCGGCAGCGTCACCGGAGTCACCGCAACAGGAGCCGGAGCCGCAGGAGGCCGCGTATTGGACGGCGAAAACCCACTCGAAGAAATGACGACAGGCGGAGACACGGGCGCAGACGACTGAGCAGCAGCCGAGACAGGAGCGGGCGCCACTGGGGCCGAAGCTGAGGCAGGAGTTGGAGCCGATTTGGTCAGGCTCGGGGGAGCGGTGATGGTGCGGGCGACAGGACGGGAAGCGGGCGCGTCTGCCCCAGCTTCTTCAACCCTGGCTTCTTCTGCCCCAGCTTCCTCTGAACTGTCGCCAATGACGATGGTGGGCACGGCCCGGGTAGGTTCTGGGATGGGGGCCGGGCGGGCGGGCACAGAAACTGAACTGGTGGCGACTGGAACACCAGCAACTGCGCTGGCTCCCGCTGGAGTGGCCGGAGGCTGACTTGCAGAAGGCTGACTTGCAGAGGTGGCCTGAGCCGGAGCAGCGGAAGAAGAAGGCGCAGAAGGAGTGCCAAAGGTCTTCTCTGCGCCTGTGGGCAGAGGTGAGGTGGCCTCCTGCTTGGCGCGGGCCGTGGTATCGCGCACCTGAGCAAAAAAAGCCTGCACACGGGCCGCGTCGAATCCCAGCAGGCTGGCAGTCAGCGCCGTGCCTGCTGGGGTTTCTACGCGCAACGTGCCCTCCTGATCGCTGTGAATCCGGGTGAGATCACGCAGGGTCACGCGCCGTGTGCCGCCACTGTCCTGAAACAGCAGGGTGCGGGCCGTCAGCACAAACAGGGCGTCATCGCGTTCCAGAGAGGCAACCGGGGCCTCATCCATTCCAGTGGCTTTAAGGGCCGTTTGGGCACGGTCAGTCATGCGTTGCCTCCTGTAAAAAGAGTTGGTGTGGATGAAGGTCCTGCGGAAACAGTTCCTTTAGGATTGGAGGAGGGGGAAGCGTGCAAGGTGACATTCACTGTGCTAAGCAGCATACCGACTTGCTTCCGAATTCGCGCTTCCCCCCCTGCCCAGACTGCCGCGTATGAAGAGGCCCGTAAGCTCCCCTCACGCTGCCCCACAGAGTGCACGCGCACACTGACTCTTATGACCGACAACTCGAACCGCTACGGCACTGAACCCCTGGGCAAAAGTGTAGAAGAAGTCGAGCAGGACGCAGGCAATCAGGTCAACTCGTCTGTGGGGGGCGAGGACCGCCGCCGGGACGATGAAACCTTTGTGCCTGCCATCGTCAACGGCAATGCCAGCGGCGTACCCGCCATCCTGAACACCAACCTGCTGGTCGATGCAGATGGGAACGACAGAATAGGCAATGCCAACGATGGAACCAACCGCGAAAACCGTGACAGCAGCGAAGAATAACGGCTGAATCTTTGACAAAAGACGGACAGGGCCGCCATGCCCTGTCCGTTTTCCTCGCTGTAGTGGTCTCAGTCCCCGTATTTGCTCAGCACCTGTTCGGTGCGCGCACTCTTGACCCGGTTCACCAGACGTTCATGCTCGTGGCGGTCACGCAGGCTTTTGCTCAGGGTCAGCGTACTGGCCGTCAAAAACATGGTGCCCATGTACAGGTACCCTCTGATCCACCAATCCGCGGGCAGGTAATACACACCCACGATCATCAGAAAGAAGCTGAGGCCGAACGCAATCCAGATAAAGCTCATCCAGGCGGGTGAATCGCCCTGAAGGTCAGG
>JAQBPF010000181.1 GCA_028287665.1 Deinococcus sp.
CGGTCTACCTTCCACGCTCCGAACGCCACCCATACCGCCGCCAACACCGGAACCAGCGCGACGCATGCCACCCCCACGACGGCGTAATCGGGAAAAAACACGCCCACCGCTAACAACGCCACCGACAACCAGAACCCCGCCGGGTACAACCACGCGGGTAACCCCGCCAACTCAGATTTCTGCCCCTCAGAACTCATCCGTTCCCCCCAGCCACAGACCAATACTTCCAGAGCAACTGCACGGCTGTAAAAATCAGCAGCAGACTGAAAAAGAGCTTCAGTTGCGCGGCGGGAATGCGGCTTTGCAGGCCCGCTCCGGCCCGCGCCCCGATCAGCACGCCCAGCGCGATTCCAGCGGCCAACCGCACATCCAACAATCCGCCCGCCTGATACACCAGTGCATTGCCCACGGCAGTCAGGCCCATGATGAAGGTGCTGGTGGCAATCGCCTGACGGATCGGCACGCCCGCCAACAGGTTCAGCACGGGGACCTGCACCGTGCCCCCGCCGATGCCCAGGAGTCCGCTCATGATTCCGGCAAAGGTCATGGCAGGCGGCACGAGGCGCGAGGGTTCCCGCTCCACTTCGACCCGCTTGAGGCCGCGAAGCAGGTTGTAGGCGGAGTACAGCAGCAGGCAGGCAAACACGGTCGCCACCGCCCGCGCAGGCAACACCAGGCCCAAAAAGCTGCCCGCCGCACCGCCCAGAATGGTGTACGGCGAGAGCAGATAGCCGGTACGCGCCCGCACCAACCCCTGCTGCAAGTAGCTGGCCGCCCCACTGAGGCCCACCGCCAGCACCCCGATCTGGCTCACGGCCACCGCCTGGCTGATGGTGATGTCGCGGCCAAAGTGGGGCAACACGAACTCCAGCGCAGGAACGACAATGACGCCTCCGCCCAGGCCGAGAATCGCGCCCAGTACGCCTGCCAGCACGCCAATGCCGATAACAGCAAGGGTCAGGGCAGAAATCATCGGCGGGTTCTCCGGATGGGGCCCGACCTGATTCGCGTCAACATGAACTGCATCTGAGGGAAGGGCGGCCAAGTTGTCTGGGTCACAGGGGCGAGGCTAACACGGCCTGAAGGCGGGGCGTTCCACTTGGCGGGCCAGAAGGAGTCAAATAGGGCGGCTATGTTCTCTGTTCCTCTCTGCTGCCGCTTCATCTCTCCCCTGCCGCCCACATGACCGCCCCCGCGCTGACCACGCTGCGCCGCCTGCCTTCCGCACTGCCCATGCTGATCGCCGCGTTCATGATGGGGCTGGCGACATCGTTTGCCGCGCCATTCATGCCGCTGTTTGCGGTGCAGGCGGCCCACATGTCGCCGCTGAAACTGGGCCTGTATCTCACGGTCACAGCGGTGTGCAGCATCACCCTGAGTACCTTCATAGGCCGCTGGTCAGACCGCTTGCCCAGTCGCCGCCCCGCCGTACTGCTCAGCATGGGCAGCGCCGCGCTGGGGTTCGTGATGCTGACCACCACCACCGCTTACATCCCGCTGCTGCTGATCGGGGGCTTGCTGTTGGGCACGGGCGCGTCGTCGTTTCCGCAACTGTTCGCGTATGCGCGGGTGCAGTTCGGCTCAGCGGGGGCCGAGGCCGCCCAGAACGGCCTGACCACCCTGCGCTCGGTGTTTTCTCTGGCGTGGGTGGCGGGGCCGCTGCTGGGGTCGGTGCTGGTGGGGGCGCTCGGCTTCCGGGGGCTGTTTCTGTGTGCGGCGGCCGCCTATATGGGGGCCGCGCTGCCGGTCATCCTCAGCCGTGGACAGTCCCGTGCCAAACTGACTGCCGCCTCCGCTGCGGCCAATCTCAACGAAACACCCGCGCCCGTCAGTGCCCGGCAACTCCAACTGATCGCGCTGAGTTTTGTGCTGTACGGCACAGCTCTGGCCATGGGTGCGGTGGCTCTGCCCCTGTTCATCACGCAGGAACTTGGGGGCAATACCGGGCAGGTGGGTCTGCTGGTGGGCCTGTGCGCCCTGCTGGAAATCCCGGTGATGCTGAGCTTTGTGCTGCG
Source organism: Deinococcus sp. (assembly GCA_028287665.1). Classification (GTDB taxonomy): domain Bacteria; phylum Deinococcota; class Deinococci; order Deinococcales; family Deinococcaceae; genus Deinococcus. The sequence goes on from JAQBPF010000181.1 coordinate 2,016, forward strand.
GCCCCCACGCTTCCGCACGGCCACTCTGATGGTGGTGGCGTTTGGGCTGTTGGCCGCCTACAGCCTGCTGACCGGGCTGGGCGGCTATGTGGGCGGCGCGTGGCTGGGGCTGATGCTGACCGCACAGATCATCCGCGCCGTGGTGATTGCCATTGCCTCCTGCCTCGGCATGGCCTACTTTCAGGAACTGATGCCCGGACGGGTGGGCGCGGCCACCACACTGTTTTCCAATACGTCCAGCGCCGGGAACCTGGTGTCGGGCCTGCTGTCAGGGGTCTGGGCGCAGGCGTTCGGCTACGGCAGCGTCTTCTGGTTGTGCGCGGGGCTGGCCGCCGTTGCCTGCAGCCTGATGGTGGTCAGTCGGCGCATGGGTGGCAGGCGGACAGAAGTGGCCTGACGTGCAAGGCGAGGCATAACCGAGCAGCAAACCTCATATACCTATGATGGCCCTATGAAGCCGCTGATCTTGAGAAGCAAGGCCATCCGGCAACTGGTTCACTTGATCATCGACGGGCCTGCCGGATACCGGGGATTGATGGCCCTGGACACCTTTTTCCATCACCTCGGTTACCCGATCAAGTTTATTCAGGCCGAATCCAGAATCAAGTACAGCACGCGGGTGTTGATGCAGGTGCAGCAGGACGGACAGCTTTCGCGCTTGCTGCTTGAACTGGTTCAGTCCAGCAGTTCAGAGCAGGTTCAGCGGCAAGTGCAGGCAGCCATCAGCGAGATCCTCTTTCCCTACGGCTTCACGCTCGGACGGGACACAGAGACGGCGGCATTCCGGGTGGCCCCCACTGCGGTTGCCGTGCCACCGCCGACCCCGCAAGAGTTATCCGTGCCTTCGTTTCAGCGTCTTCCGCTTTCCGAAGAGGAGGTCGCCCTGTTGGAAGACCGCTGGAATGAGGCGGTGGCGCTGCATCACGCCGGAGCCTTACGCATGACCCTTCTGGCGCTGAGCCTGATTCTGGAGCATGTGCTGCTGGCCTCTGTGCACCTGTTTTCCGAGCAAGCCCGGTCTTCCCGCCTCGCCCCGCACTTCTCGCTCCCCTTTAGGGATTGGAAGCTGGACGCCCTGCTGGACGTGGCCGCTGACAAAGGCTGGATCAGGTTGAAAAAGGACGACCTGCCTCACCGGGTGCGTTATTACCGGGAATATCTGTCGGCTGCCAAGGAGCTCCGGGAAGCGCCACTGCTGAACGTAAACTTGGTCAACCAGACATGGCAGCAGGTCAAGCGGGCCATAGAGGACTTTCAAGTCGCCTCTCGCTGAGCCGGAACAGGTGCTTGAAGCTGGGGGCTGGACTGCTCCCACGCCCCAGACTCAGCCGTCTTTGGCGACCAGGCCGCGCACCAACCTGTCGTAGCCATTGGGGTACACCGGGAACATCTGGCGGCCCTGCGTGTTCCAGAGGGCGTCGAAACTGGTGTAGCTCAGGTAGGTCAGCGGGCCGACCATGCTGTCACTGACCCAGAAGACCCGCGCCTGATCGTCGTAACCACGCACCACCCGGAAATGATCGATGTGGCCGGGCCGGTCATACCATTGCAGCACGATCACGGGAATACCGAGCGCCAAGAGCCGCTTGACCTGAGACAACTGGCCGCCCCGAATCGCCAGTGTTTTGAGCCTGAAGCGGGCCAACTCCGGGGCAATGGCACTGATCTGCATATAGCCGCCGTTGGGCCGGGCGGTGCGCTTGA
>JAQBPF010000089.1 GCA_028287665.1 Deinococcus sp.
GCCCTGATAAGGCAGGCAACACGGGCTGGCATCCTTGCAATTGGATGCTGGCCCCCTCCCTGCCACACCGTACCGCACCACACACTGCCGCTGGAGGGTGAACATGACCGCCATTAACAGCTCGACCACCACCCCCAAACCGCGCAAGAACGCCCCCTCGGTCTGGGGGCCAGTTGTTTTTCTGCTGCTGCCCTTCTTGGCCGTGTATCTGATGTTTTTCGTCTGGCCTGCCATCCACACGGTGGTCTTGAGCTTTACCAACAGCGGCCTGACGCAAACCGGCGCGTTTGTGGGCCTCACCAACTTTAAAACCCTCCTGGCCGACGCCTCGTTTTGGGACTCGCTGCGGCACACCGCCTATTTTTCGCTGTTGACCGTGATTCCACTGACCGCTGTGGGCATGATTCTGGCCCTGCTGACCCAAGCGGGCGGACGGCTGCGGCGTGTGGCCCAGGCCATCTTCTTTATTCCCTACGTGCTTCCGGTCAGCGTCGCCACCCTGATTTGGCAGTGGGTGCTGAACCCCAGCCTCGGCGTGGTCAATGCCGTCACAGGCAGCGAAACCTCTTGGTTCTCTGATCCCGCGCTGGCGATGCCTGCCGTGGCCGCCGTGACGGTGTGGTGGACGGTGGGCTTTAACATGCTGCTCTTTTTGGCAGGCCTGCAAAACATCCCGCAGGACGTGTACGAGGCCGCCTCGTTGGACGGCGCACAGGGGTTTCAGGTGTTCCGCTACATCACCTGGCCGTCGCTGTGGCCGACCACGACGCTGGTGCTGACGCTGCAACTCGTGGCGTCGTTCAAGATTTTTTCTCAGGTATACCTGCTGACCGCAGGCGGCCCCTTCGATACCACGCGGGTGGTGCTGGTGTACATGTACAACACGGCCTTTACCGACACCAACGCGGGCTACGCTTCGGCCATCGCGGTGGCCTTCTTCATCGCCATCTTGCTGTTGACCTTGGCACAAAACTTCTTGCTCAGCCGGACGCGCTCATGATTGCCGCCCGCCAATCGGTCTGGATGGTCGTGATCGGCGTCATTCTCTTGGGCCTCCTGATGGCGGTGTGGGCCGCGCCGCTGCTGTGGGCGCTGATCACGTCGCTGAAGCCCGAGCTTCAGGCGGCGGCCCAGCCGATTGTGTGGCTGCCCAGCCCAGTCACCTTCGACAACTTCACTTCGGTGCTGACCACCGGCAATTTGCCGCGCTGGTACGCCAACAGCGTCACGAGTTCCATCATTATTACAGTCGTCACGCTGATTTTATCGGCGATGGCTGCCTACGCCTTTTCGCAACTGACCTTTCCGGGCCGCAACCTGCTGTTCTGGTTCGCACTGGCAGGGTTCATGCTGCCGTTCGAGGCGCTGCTGGTGCCGCTTTACAAACTGATGAACAACCTTGGAGCCATCAATACACTGGCCGGAATTATTTTGCCGCAACTGATTTCGCCGATTGCAGTCTTCGTGTTCCGGCAATTCTTCGATCAAATCCCCAAAGAATTCAGAGAAGCGGCTGTGGTGGACGGCGCAACAGAACTGCGGATCATGTGGAGCATCTTCGTGCCCCTCAGCGCCAATATCATCTGGGCCCTGGGCATCGTGACCTTTATCGGCGCGTGGAACAACTTCTTGTGGCCCTTTATCGTGACCAACTCGCCCGAACAGATGACCCTGCCTGTGGGATTGACCCAGGTCCAGAGCGCCTACGGGTTGAAGTACGCCCAAACGATGGCGGTGGCGATTCTGGGCGGCTTGCCCGTGATCCTGGCCTACCTGGCCTTCCAACGCCGCGTGACCGAAGGATTCCTGTCGGCATCGGGATTAAAAGGCTAGCCCTCGACAATCATAAGGAAGCCGGAATCTTCGCCATAGATTCCGGCTTCTTTTTGGTATTTAGCGTTGCTCCAACATAAAACGGCTTAGGCCAACGCTGCTTTCACGGCTTCCTTCAATGTCGTGGTTGGGCGTCCGATCAAGTGGCTCAGGTCACGGCTTTCGGTGTACAGGCCGCCCCGCTCCAGTTGCACATCGGAATCGGCCAGCATGTCGGCCACCACACCGGGCAACCCTACGCCACGCAGCATCTGCGCGTAGGCGTCCTGCGGCATGTTCTGGTAGGCCACGGGGTGGCCACTCTGGGCCTGCACTTCGGCGGCCAGTTCCGCCAGCGTAAAGGCCTCGTCTCCGCCCAGTTCGTACACGGCGTTCTCGTGGCCCGGCTGGGTCAGCACGGCGGCGGCGGCAGCGGCGTAATCGGCACGGGCAGCGGCACTCACGCGGCCTTCTCCAGCACTTCCGGCAACGGCCCCGTGCTGTACGGCCTGCGCCGGATTGTAGTTTTCCATATACCAGCCGTTGCGCAAAAATACAAAAGGCAGTTCAGAGGCACGGATCAATTCTTCAGTGGCTTTGTGGTCGGCAGCCAGCGACAGCCTCGAGGTATCGGCCCGCAGGATGCTGGTATAGGCCAACAACTTAACGCCAGCCTGCTTGGCGGCTTCTATGACGTTGCGGTGCTGGCCCACACGGTCTGCAAAGTCGCTGGACGACACCAGCAGCAGCTTGTCCACCCCTTGCAGCGCCGTCTTAAAGGTGTCTGGCTGGGTGTAATCCGCCTGGCGAATCTGCACGCCACGTGCTGCCAAAGCCTCCGCCTTCTGAGGGTTGCGCACCAACGCCACGATGTCCTGGGGAGCAATACCCTGGTTAAGCAGCGCGTGAATGGTCAGTTGACCGAGGTGTCCGGTGGCTCCAGTAATAGCGATCATAACAACTCCTGTTGGCCCAATGCAGGGCGGGAAGAGGACGGCAGAAAGATGTAGTTAAAATACTTACATCTGGCCTAAAAAAATCAACTCGCTTGCTGATGAACCGCGCGGGTGATGTCGGAGAGTGTGACCTCCGCCAAGCGGGCTTCCAGCGCCGCTTGCGCCTCACTGTAG
>JAQBPF010000290.1 GCA_028287665.1 Deinococcus sp.
CAACCCTTCCAGAATGGTCACGTCCTCGACCACGCCCACATCAATGGCGGGTTTGACGATGACGGTGCGGTTCACGTCGTTTGGGCCCAGGGGCACCACGCTCTCGATGGTTCCGACGCGGATGCCCACCGGATAGACGCCCCCCAGACTGCTGGTCACCAGGACGTCGCCCACTTTGACGGCCACGCTGCGCGAAAACTGCGCCCGCAGACGGTCCGGAGAGACCCCGACGGCCAGGCCGCGTCCGCCCCGGTTGCCCTGCAGGGTCACGCCCACACTGCTCTCGGGGTCCACCAGCGCCACCACCGTTGCGCGGTTGCTGCTGACGCCCGTGACCTGTCCGACCAGGCCGCCGGGCACAGTCACGGGCATCCGCACGCGCACGCCGTCGTCGGTGCCCCGGTTGAGGGTAATGCGGGCCAGCAGCGGGCTGGGGTCAACCGCCACGACCTGAGCGATCCCCAGCGCGTTGGGTGCCTGCGTGGCCGTGATCTGCATCACCTGGCGCAGGCGCGACACCTCCCGCGTCAACAGTTCGTTGCGCTGCCGCAGCACATCGTTTTGCTTGCGGAGGCTGGCCGCCTCGCCCGCCAGATTGCGCTCATTGACCACCGTGATGTAGGCGCGGCGCAGGTTGTCGGCGGCCACGATGCCCAGGCGCGTGACCGGAGCCACCGCCCCCGAAACAGCGGTGGGCACGATGACCTGAAAACGGGTGGCGACCATGCTCAGCAGCAGCAGGCCGCCGTACACCAGCAGGACAGCACGCCAGCCTTTCATGCTGGATCCGGGGGAAGAAGAGGGAAGAAGCCCGCACGGGTCACGCCGAAGACACCCCAGACAGCGCTGTTGCCGTGGATTCGGCAGAGGGACCGGAAGCGCTCTGGCCCCACACAGAGACGCCCGCAGAGCGCAGGAGCCGGATAACAAGCGTCAGAGGAAAGCCCACCACGTTGGAATAGTCGCCCTCCAACCGTGAGACCAGCGCCATGCCCACGCTCTGAATGCCGTAGCCGCCCGCCTTGTCGAGTCCTTCTCCGGTGGCCGCGTAATAGGCGGTTTCCTGCGGCGTCAGGGGCCGAAAGGTGACATCGGTGCGCTCGACCGCACAGCTCAGGCCCGCTGCCGATTGCACGGCCACACCCGTAAAGACCTGATGCGTGCGGCCCGAAAGAGCTTCCAGAAAGGCCCGGTTCTCAGCGGCGTCCGTTGGTTTGCCCAGCAACTGCCCGTCTACGGCCACCACGGTATCGGCAGCAATAATCACCGCTCCGGGATGCAGGGCGGCCACAGCTCCAGCCTTGAGGGTGGCCAGCTCGGCCGCCAGTAGCGCCGGATCAGTCTCGGTGCTGTCTTCAGCCTCGCCGCTGACCACCACCCGGAACGCCACCCCCAGGTCTCCCAGGAGTTCGCGGCGGCGTGGGCTGCCCGAAGCCAGAATCACCTCGGGTGAAGACTGGACGGGCACGGAGTCGGTGGACACAGGATGTTGCCCGGTCATGTTAATAGCCTGCGCCGGTCTGGTCGCCAGCCACCAGTGCCACGCCGCCCGAGGTGCCGAGCCGAGTCGCGCCAGCGTCGATCATTTCCTGTGCATCGGCCGGTGAACGCACGCCGCCTGCCGCCTTGATCTGGGCGCGGCCCGCGATCACGTCGCGCATGAGGCGCACGTCGGCGGGGGTGGCTCCGCCTGTGCCGAAGCCCGTGCTGGTCTTCACAAAATCAGCGCCGCCGCGCACGCTGGCTTCGGTGGCTCCGCGTTTCTGGTCATCGGTCAGGTAGCAGGTCTCAATAATGACCTTCAGGACCTGATCCGGAATCGCCCGCCGCACGGCCCGCACATCGGCTTCGACCGCGTCCCAGTTGTTTTCCAGTGCCGCCCCGATATGAATCACCATATCCACCTCATCTGCGCCAGCTTCGACGCTCAGGCGGGCCTCTATGGCTTTCTGGTCACTGCTGACAGCCCCCAGCGGAAAACCGCAGACGGTGGCCACTTTCACGCCGCTGCCCGCCAGTTCGGAGGCCGCCATCGGCACATAAACAGGATTGATACAGACGGCATAAAAGGCGTGTTCGCGGGCCTCGGCACACAGGGTGCGAATATCTTCGGCAGTGGCGGTGGCTTTGAGCAGGGTATGGTCAATGTACGGGGCGAGCTTCACGCCGCTTATGTTACGCGGCAGAGGGTAAGAAACGTAAATGAACTGCCGCAAAGAACAGGCGCACCGTGGCAAGGCGGTGGGTTGGACGCTAGGCTACGGCCATGACCACCCCCGACGCGGCTCCTGACGCCCCCGAAACGGCCCGCCTGCAACCCGGCGAAGCCTTTCCCGCTTTTGCGCTGCCCGGTGCCGACGGCAAAACGCACGCACTGGCCGATTACGCGGGCAAATACGTAGTGCTGTACGTGTATCCCAAAGACGACACCCCCGGCTGCACCAAAGAAGCCTGCGATTTCCGTGATTCTGCCCCGCTGCGGGCGGTGGGCGCGGCCATATTGGGCCTCAGCCGCGACGATGCAGACAGCCACACGGCCTTTGCCGAAAAGTACAGCCTGCCGTTCCCCCTGCTCAGCGATCCCGACGCCACATTTATGAAAGAAATCGGCTCGTATGGCCCCAAAACCCTGTACGGCAAAACCAGTGACGGCGTGAAGCGCCAAACCTTCGTGATCGATCCGAACGGCAAACTGGTGAAATCGTGGTTGGCCGTGAAGGTGGAAGGCCACGCCGACGCCGTTGCTGCCGCCATCGAAGCAGACCGGACACGCCATGCCTGAGCCCCTGCCTCCCCTGACGGGATTGGAAGCCCTGAAGCGGGAAGCTGCGGTGCGGGCGGTGACCCTGGTGCACAGCGGTATGCGCGTGGGCCTCGGCACCGGCAGCACGGCCAAGTACGCCATAGAAGAGATTGGGCGCAGGTTGGCTGCGGGCGAACTCACAGGCGTCGTGGGTGTGGCCACCAGTGAGGCCAGCGACGCCCTGGCGCGGCAGGTGGGCATTCCCGTCGAGGCGCTGGACCCCCGGCCACTCGATCTGGCCATTGATGGGGCAGACGAGATCGACCCCGACCTGAACCTGATCAAGGGCCTCGGTGGAGCGCTGCTGCGCGAAAAGCTGACCGAGGTGCAGGCCCGGCGCTTTGTGATCATTGCCGATCACACCAAGGTCGTTTTGCGCCTGGGCGAGAAAGCGCCGCTGCCGATTGAAATTGCCCGCTTCGGCTTTCTGTCGACCATCGAACGCCTGCGGACGCTGAACCTGGGTGGGCGGCTGCGGCAACCCGGCGCACAGCCCTACGTCACCGACAACGGCAACTATATTTTTGACGCGCAGTTGCCCAGCAGCGGCGACGTGCTGGCGCTGGAGCGCACGCTCAAAGGCACGCTGGGCGTCATTGAAACTGGCTTCTTTTTGGGAATGGCTGAACGTGCCTTTGTGGCCACGCCGCAAGGGGTTCAGGAACAAGTGCGCGGCGCGTGAGATTGGGGCTGCCCGCCGGGGCACGTTCTGATCCCAGAAGGACGGCTCTGGCTGTGGGCGTGGTGCTCAGTCTGGTGGCGGGTTTTGCCATCAATTCACCGATGGCTCTGAAGCTGTTTTATCCGCGTGCGACGGCGGCGGTGGCCCAGTTGTCTGCTGCGCCGCCGTTTCTGGCGGGCACACGGGTGCTGTTGGTCAGTCCACACCCCGACGATGAGAGTCTGTGCTGTGCAGGGCAACTGCAACAGGCCCTTGATGCGGGTGCCCAGGTGTATATCGTCTGGCTGACCAGTGGCGACGGCTTCGAGGTGGACGCGGCCCTGCTGGAGCGCACGCCCCGGCCCCGCGCCGGAGCCACGGAGCGCCTGGGCGTAGTGCGCATCGGAGAAGCCACGCGGGCGGCGGCGGCGCTTGGCGTGCCCGCCAGCCACCTGACCTTTCTGGGCTATCCAGACGGTGCCCTGCTGAAGATATACCGCGCCGACAACAGCACTCCGGTGCGCTCCCCTCATACGGGCGCCACCCACGTGCCCTATCCGCAGGCCCTGAGTCCGGGTGCGCCGTACACTCGGGCCAGCCTGGAGCGTGATCTGGACCGGGTGCTGGATCAGGTGCGGCCTGACGTGACCCTGCTTCCCACCACCAGCGATTTTCACCGGGACCACCGGGCCACCAGCCTGATCATGCAGAACCTGTTGGCGCGGCGTGGCCTGCTGGGGGGCGTGCGGTACTGGATCGTGCACGGCGGCGTCGAGTGGCCGGTGCCCAAAGGCCTGCATCTCCGGTTTCCCATGCTGATTCCGCCCAGAGGCCACCAGTTGAACTGGCTGCGGGTCGACCTGACCCCCCAGCAGCAACAGACCAAACTGGCCGCCATTCAGTCGCACCGCACGCAGATGGACGTGATGCCCCGCTTTCTGGAGGCGTTTGTCCGTGAAAACGAGCTTGTTACCCTCAGTGACCAGAAACGGCGCTGAGGCGTGGTCCAGGGCACACCTGAGGCCAGCGCCCCGTTGCTCTGGCCTACACTGCGGCGCGTGAGTGACCCGCCCCTGATTCGGCCGATCCAGCCCAGCGATGAAGGCGTTGTGGGTCAAATCGCGTACCAGACGGGCTTTTTTGGCCACAGTGCAGCACGGTATTTTGCCAACGAACGTCTGTTTGCTCGGCTGTGGGTGGGCCCGTATTTTGGCGGGGGCGGTTTTGCCTGTCTGGTGGCTGAATCCAGGGGTGAGGTGCTGGGGTACATTCTCGGTTCACCGGACCCCGCGCTGTATGGGCGGGCGCTGCGCCGCGTGCTGCTGAGGCGAACGCTGGCCCAGGTGCTGCCCCTGCGTCAGACCTGGGCCAGCCTGCCGTATCTGCTCCGGGCAGGCCGCTATCCGTCGCCCCATCCAGACTGGAAACAGTTTCCGGCGCACCTTCATATCAATCTGTTGCCTGCGGCTCGGGGGCTGGGGCTGGGCAAACGCCTGCTGGCCGCGCACCTGGAGGCCCTGGCGGGGGCGGGCGTCGGCGGCGTGCAACTCTCGACAACCACCGAAAACCGCGCGGCGCTGGAGCTGTACCGCCAGTTCGATTTCGTGCCGCTGGCCCGTGGATCAACTCCCCTCTGGACGCCCTGGCTGGGCCATCCGGCAGAGCATGTGGGGCTGGGCCTGCGGCTCTCGCGCCGCCCTGAGGACCGCTGAAGCCCAAGCCCAGGGCCAGTCTGACGGTCTGCCTCGCCTCAACCGAAGTGTTCTCAATCAAAGTCTTCTCAATCCAGAGTCAGCGCCTCCAGGGCGGTCAATTGTCGCCGCAGGGTTTCTGGATCGCGGGTGGGCAGATCGCAGGTGTGGCCCACGCACACATACGCCGTGCCGCCGCCTGGACGATCCTGCAACACGGG